>JAUWYE010000148.1 GCA_030615965.1 Dehalococcoidia bacterium
GATACTTGGAAGCTTGAAAACAAAGAGAAAATTCAAGCTTTAAGTAATAGTTTTATACTGACCTTTCTTGGTCCACCAGCGAGCGACATAATCTATCCGAACATCCCGAAGACAACACTCGGAAGAGTGGAACAGAGGATAAGGGATGCCCTGAAGGAACCGCTAGACAGGATACCTCTGGCACTGGATGCCTCAATCGCTGAGCTGCAAGATGAGATGTGGCAGAAAGTAGTCGCCTGCGAGTGCAAAAAGTAGGAGGTGAGGGATGATACCTGACATAGCAATTGGGAACAAAGTCTGTGATAAATACACCGGGAGTTGTGGGCGAGTGGTGTCAATCATCAATGATGAAGTCGAGATTGAACCAACCATCATAAAAAGGGGAGCACGCGGGGAATACCTGGAAGTGGCTGAACCCCCTATCAGGGTCAAGATAGCCAATTTGGAGCCTGACCATATTAAAAGATATGAGGAGCTGTCCTCCAACTATGAGCTGCTGGCTAATATCCTGGAACATGAGGCAACCGGGCAAGGTAGGGTAATCGATGCTGCAAAGGCTAGAGCTACACCATGCACCTGTTTCACCTATGACACAACCCATTATGCGTGGTCTCCTGGAGTTCTCGGTCTCATCAGTGAGAAAAAGAACCCCAAGCAGTTTAGGGAGTTCTGCACTCTAGGTTGTATGCCTGGTGGAGAAGGAGTCCAAAAGAGATTTGAGCAAATAAAAGGTGCTATCTCCGAGGCCCATGAACGCTGGCTGAAAAGGGGTGGTGGCTTGCCCGCATGGTGGGAAGAGGTTGCTCAAAGTTTAGAGGAGCACAAGATTGAACTTTAAATTAGTGAAGGCAAAGTCTTGAGAACGCTGAACAAGGAGCTATTTAAGCGCGGGATTGAGGTGTAGGAGACCAAAATGGACATAACCAAGGAGCAAAAGTTAATAGATGATATTTGCTGCCAAATGCAAGTTCTTTCTCACCTTAAGGGGTTACAGAGCGTGCTGGGGATGGAAAGTTTTAGAAGCTGCTTCCCTGAGCTTGAGGGACTGGATGAGAAGATGACGGAGAGAATCAAGGAACAGGAAATTGACATACGAGAATCAATGAAAATTTGCGGTTTGCCAATATTGACAGGCAGTGAGCTTATAGAAGGCACGTAGCTGAAAATATTGATGAGGAATAGCTAATGTCTGATAAATCGGGAAATGCACTTTGCCATTGGCTTTCGCAGCAAACTCAAGTATTCGAGGATATGCGCCGTTTATCTAAAGAGATGAATGTTGAAATAGCACAATCTATCTGTGCCACCAAGGAAGGTTATGATTGGACTTCTCCTTGTCTAGGGATTCAATGTGCAGTGAAACCCCCACAATGCAAAAATGATGGAGTGCCTATAGCACTTGCACACACACATAACCGTCCCAAAGAAGAAACTGCCTTTTCTGCGGCAGATTATCTTTATGCACTTCACAAAGGATTGCAAGCCCATTGTCTAATAAGCCAAGATGGCATTGATTGCGAAAAGGTGAATTTGGATGTTTTCAAAGCCAAAGCTGAAAAAGAGAAAATGCGTATTTTGGCCCCATTAGCTGAAGCTTCCACACTATCAGATAGAATGCTTAAAAAACAATTAGCTGGCAAGCCTTATACGAGCGAACAGGAACAATATGAGAATAAGATGTATGAATTTTATAGATTGGCTTCAGAAGCAGGGCTACTTCAAAAATGTGGGATTGAGGTGTAGGAAGCTATGGACTGTCGATATTGTGAACACCTGGATATAAATACAATTGACAGTGGAGCCGCCTGTAAGTTTGGGCTACGGCCAGAAAATTGCGGGAGGTTTGAACTTGCTGAATGTTATAAGGCACTCGTGAAAGAGGAAGCAAGACTAGGCTGTGAATATGGCATTTATTGTGATGGCGAGGATAGAGTGTTCTACCCAGAGGGGGCAAGGAACTGTCTAAGCGAGATAGAGGTCTAGGAGGCTAGTGTGATGAAGGACTTTTTGCCAATGCCACCGGATGAAGGCCCCCCGCTGCCGAGGGGTCTCGGGCTGAGATGGCCGGGTACTCGACACCCTATCATACACGAAGCGATAACTGAAAGCCCTGACCCAGCAGAATTAATGCCCGTTGAAGTTACATCAGCTTTCCCCAGGGGCGCATTCTCAGTCTTATCAGCGGAGGAACAAGCAACCATTGATGCTTTAATCGAGGAAGTCCCGGATAAGAATGACACCCTCGCCATAAACTATTGGCGTGACATGAACGGTAAAAAGGTATACTTAGAGGGATGGTGCGATAAATGCCTTGCCGGAACAGGCTTCCCTCCAATGGAGGGTGGAGATTGGGATGAAAAAATTCAATATATGGTGAGAGATGCACACAGAGTTTTAATTGAAAAGCAAGAGGAAAAAAACCGTCCTATAGGATTATATCCACTAGGTCATCTTAATTTAATTGAAGGTGGCTTCCGGGAATTTGAAGCTGGCACTTATGAGCAGCTTTATGGCGTAAGTTGGGGCGTCTATGAGAAAGCTAAGGGGAACACTAATGAGGAGAGAGTACAGGAAATAGTCAGGGAGGAATTAGGAGTAGAGCTATGATTGACGACAGTAGAGTCCGCGAAATAGCCAAGGAGGAAATCCAGAACGCAATGCCCTCCAACCACGAGCTTCTGCTCCACTTCGGTGTCGAGGAGGTGGGCAGCCCAGGCTTTGTGATTGACGAGACTAGAGCCAGAGCCACCCCGTGCAGCTGCTTCACCTACAAGGGCAAGGATTTATGCTGGAGCAAGGGCATAATCGGCTTGCTCACCCAACCCCAGCAAAATGTCTACTGTGTGGCTGGCAAAGCCTACAAGGCACAGCCGGCACTCACAGAGCGCTACACCAGATTTGCCGCCGCTGCTGAAAGAGCCCATAAGGAAATAGAAAGTATGCCTAGGGGGACGGAACGGCTTGAAGTATGGCTATCGGCAATGGGGCGAGAATTAACCAAAGAAGGAATTGAGGTCTAGTGGTTTGCTATGGACTGTCGTTATTGTGAACACTTGGATATAAATACAATTGAGAGGGGTGCTACCTGTAAGTTTGGCCTACAGCCGGAAACTTGCGGGAGGTTTCAACTTGCTGAATGTTATAAGGCGGTGGTGAAAGAGGAAGAGAGACAAGGATGTGAATATGGCACTTATTGTGATGGCGAGGATAAAGTTTTCTACCCAGAGGGGCGAGAATTAGCCAAAGAAAGAATTGAGGTCTAGGAGGTTAAAATGGACATAACCAAGGCGAAAAAGGTTTTTGAACTCTCCAAGGAAAACAAGAAAATCCTAGTTACCCTTTACGAGGGGGGGCAGGTGTCAAGCTGTGTAACTGAGGAGCCACCGCCTACTAGCACTCTCGAATTCCCTCCACCGGCAGCCAAACAGTATTGCGAGACCTGTCAATGTGATGATGAGACCTGCCGGGAGTGGATAGAACATCTGAAGGAAAAGGGCTACGAGGCGACTGAGATTGAACTGGGCGAGCTTGAGCTCGAGGAGAGCCTGCCCAAGTTCCTTGAG
>JAUWYE010000121.1 GCA_030615965.1 Dehalococcoidia bacterium
GGTGCCTGTCTTTTACATCTCTGCAGTTAGCGGCCAAGCTGTGTTAGAATTGGTGAGGAAAGCCATGGAAATGGTGGACCAGGCAAGCCAGGATGAGGAAATAATTTCGCAGGCACAAATAACGGTATTCCGTCCCAAACCGAGAAAGTAAAGAAGTGAATATAGGCGTTCTTGGTGGTACATTTGACCCTATCCATATAGGCCACCTTGTTGTCGCTGAGGAAGCAAGAATAAAGTTGGGATTTAGGGAAGTTCTTTTCGTGCCTGCTGGGCAGCCCTGGCTTAAGCTAGACCGTAATATTACCCCGGCAGTCCACAGGGTAGAGATGGTGCGCCGTGCCATAGCTGACAACCCTCATTTTAAGCTTTGTACTCTCGAAGTAGAGCGCCCCGGTCCCTCTTACACCGTGGATACCCTGACAATGCTACGAAAGCAGCTAGGCAGTGAAGCAAGTCTTTTCCTCATCCTTGGGCGTGATACCTTAGCCGAGTTGCCTTTGTGGAAGGAACCGAAGAAATTAGTTCAATTATGCAGGCTAGTGGTTGCCCCTAGATTAGGCTCAAAAGATTTGAAGCACTTAGAAACATCGATACCTGGGCTGCTGGACAAGGTTATTCAGCTTGATATGCCTGTAATCGGGATTAGCTCCGCAAAAATTCGCCAGCGTATAGCTCAGGGGCTGACCATTCGTTACTTGGTGCCCGCTGAGGTAGAAAAATATATAACAGAACAAAAGATATATCCGACATCTACGAGATAGCGAACGGCCAAGTTCACTCACCGCACGGCGTTAGTTCGGATGTGCCATTGTCGAGATTCCCTGGTGAATTCTCCCCATATTACGCAACCCCTCGGGTCCGGGAAGCCCAACGGCTAAATATCGAGGTTTCTCACACTTTGAGCATGGGCCTGGATGAATCTTTTGCGAGGCGGAACTTCGTCACCCATTAACATATGAAAAGCCTGGTCTGCGGCTATGGCATCCTTTACCTCTACTTTGAGCAGGGTCCTGTTAGCGGGGTTCATGGTTGTCTCCCATAGTTGTACGGGAGTCATCTCCCCCAGCCCTTTATATCTCTGAATATCTATTTTGTCTTCTCTTAGTCCTTTAAGCTTTTCTTCCTTTTCCTGGTCAGAGTAAAGCCAGAACTCCTGTTTGCCGGACTTGATGCGATAAAGGGGTGGTTGAGCAATGTAGAGATAGCCCTGGTTAATTAACTCTGTCATATGGCGGTAAAAGAAGGTGAGGAGCAAAGTACGAATATGTGAGCCATCAACATCGGCATCGGTCATGATGATTACTTTGTGGTAGCGAAGTTTGGAGCTATCAAATTGTTCGTTACTATTTGCTTTTAACGCTGTGACGATAGCTCTTAGCTCTTCATGTACTACAATCTTGTCTTTGGCAGCCTTCTCGACATTAAGTATTTTGCCCCTGAGAGGGAGAATAGCTTGAAAACGGCGGTCTCGTCCTTGTTTAGCTGAGCCGCCGGCTGAGTCACCTTCAACCAAGTAAAGCTCGCATTTTGCTGGCTCTTTCTCTGAACAATCGGCTAGTTTCCCTGGCAGAGTTGATGTTTCGAAGCCAGTCTTCTTTAAAACGAGGTCACGAGCTTTACGTGCTGCTTCTCTGGCTTTGGCGGCGGTGAGGCACTTCTCTATGATTGCCTTTGCTTCGTTGGGGTGTTGCTCGAGGTACAGGGACAAGCCATTTGCTACAGCCGATTCAACCTGACTTTTTACCTCGGGATTTCCCAACCTGGCCTTGGTTTGCCCCTCAAACTGGGGCTGGGGCAGTTTTACACTGATGATGACCGCTGACCCTTCACGCACATCTTCCCCGCTTAAGTTGGGGTCAGTATCCTTTAAAAATTTAGCACTCCGGGCATAATCATTGAAAACTCGGGTTAATGCTGAGCGGAAGCCGGTAAGGTGGCTGCCTCCGTCTCTGGTATTGACACAGTTGGCGAAGGAGAGAAGGGATTCTGTAAAGCTATCGTTGTATTGTAGAGCTGCTTCTATTACGGTGCTATCTATCATAGTGGAAATGTAAATAGGGTAGGGGTGAATAACAGCTCTATTTTTATTCAGGCGGCGAATAAAACTAGCTATTCCCCCATCGAAGTAGAACGCTTTCTCTTGATTGTTTCTCTCGTCTTTAAGAGCTATTTCTACCCCTTTATTCAGGTAAGCTAGTTCCCTTAATCGCTGGCAGGCCAGGTCGAAATCATAGTCAATGCTCTCGAATATTTCCTTATCAGCAAGGAAGGCAATTGAAGTGCCTGTGTCCTGGGCGTCGCCAACAATTTCTATGTCGCCTTGGGGAATCCCTTGGTGATATTCGTGGCGGTAGATTTTTCCTTGGCGTTTAACCTCAGCTTTAAGCCAGGAGGATAAGGCATTTACTACCGAAGCACCAACGCCGTGGAGACCACTGGATACACCATAGACATAATTGCTAAACTTGGCTCCGGCGTGCAGGCGAGTCATGACTGCTTCCAAGGCTGTGACATCTTGTCCCGGGATAGTTTCTGTAGGGATACCTCGTCCATTATCAGTTACAGTGACGCTATTATCCTCATGGATTATTATTTCAATTTGGTCACAGTAGCCAGCCATGGCTTCGTCTATGCTGTTATACACTATCTCGTAGAGGAGTTGGTGTAATCCATGTCGATCGGTGCCGCCAATATACATTCCTGGTCGCAGGCGTACAGCTTTGATTTCATCTAAAATTTGGATATCTTTGGCGGTATATTCTCGGTTTAGGTCTTCAGACATAGTTAATTCACGTTCTTATTTTGTTGTCGGGAAACCGCACATGAGTGCGAGGGAATTCACACATTTCTACCAAACCAAGTCAAAAGTACGAGCGTCATTCGTTGCCCCGTCAAGAATTCGTTTCGCTGTTTTTCATAGGGCCCAGAAAATCCTCTCGGATAAATCTCGGCCTCCCGAGAAACGGAGTTTTTTACGCGCATATCTATTATACCATATTTAGGACAATGGCGTGTTTATTGTTGCGGAACAAGGGGGCAAGTCGCAGGGTACATTATTGTCAGCATTTCAAACGGGAACGGTGAGATAGATTCACTTGCTGTGGATCCAAATTTTAGACGGTTGGGCGTAGCAAAGAAGCTGGTTCTATCGGCTCTGGAAAATTTCAGGGAGAAGGGTATAAGTACGGCAATTGCTCAGGTACGCACAACCAACGAAGCCGCCATTCTTTTCTATCAGAAATTGGGATTCCGAATTGAGGATACTCTCAAAATTTCTAAGATGCTGCCTGGTCATACTTGTTTAGGCTGTTTAACGTTGTTCAAAAGTCTGCTGGCTATTTCAGCTAACGGAATGGTTTTCTGTTCTCCGCTTCTCATGTCCCGCAACATCACATTTCGCTTGCTGATCTCTTGTTCGCCGAGGATAAGGGCGTAGGCAATGCCTAAGGAATTAGCTTGTCTCATCTGCCCTTTCAGGCTCTTATCACCTGTAGCTATGATAACAGCAATGCCAGCTTTACGTAGCTCCGAGGCAATCTTCATCGCCTCAATCTTGGCTTCTTCCTCCAAGTAGGTGATAAAAGCATCAGGCTTGGGCAATGCCGGAATATCCAATTTCTGTTTCTTTAGATTCAATATTATTCTTTCCAGCCCGGCCGCAAAGCCCACCGCAGGAGTTGGTTTTCCTCCCAATTCCTCGATGAGGTTATCATAGCGACCACCTCCGCCAAGCGTGCTTTGTCCTCTTTTCTCTCGAGGTTTAACCTCGAACACTGTCCTGGTGTAATAATCCAGGCCACGGACCAATCTATGATCCAATTGGAAGGGGATGCTCATTGCCCCTAAATATTTTTGAACGCTTTGGAAGTGGAGTTGGCATTCATGGCATAGATAATCTGGAATTTTCGGTGCGGTTTTAGCTATCTCTTGGCAAGAGGTTTTCTTGCAGTCAAGCAGGCGTAGCGGGTTCTTGACCAGCCTGGCTTTGCAATCAGGGCAAAGATGGTCTGTATAACTTGAATAATGCTGCCTCAGTACTTCTAAATACCCGGGTCGGCAAAGCTTACAGCCAATGCTATTGAGTTGAATAGAAAATCGAGGGAGCCCTAGCGAATAAAAGAATTGTCGTGCCATTTCAATTACTTCAGCATCGAGGGCGGGGTCTGCCTCCCCTAAAGCCTCAAAGCCAAATTGGTGATGCTGGCGGTACCTCCCAAATTGGGGACGCTCATACCTAAAGGCCGGTCCAATGTAATAAAGCTTCACGGGTTGAACTAAGTTAAATAATCCATGCTCTAGATAAGCTCGGCAAACTGGCGCTGTTAGCTCTGCCCTTAAAGCCAATTCCTGTCCACTTTTATCTTCGAAGATATACATTTCCTTGTCGACGATATCTGTCCCCCCGGCCACAGTTTTAGTGAAAAGCTGGGCATCTTCGAATATCGGCGTGCTCAATGGTTGGTAACCATAGAGCTGGCATAAGGAAGTAGCCTTTTCCTCTACGTATTTCCAGTAGGCATGCTCTTGCGGTAGGATGTCGAATGTCCCCCGAGGTGCTTTAAGCAAAGAAATCCTCCTTGTCTATCTTGTAGTTTACCATATTATTTATTGTGATTTGCAGAGATGGTGACACAAAAGTCATTGTGAGACATCCTCTCCCTTTGTCATTGTGGGGAGTATGACGACGAAGCAATCCCCAGAGATTGCCACGCCCCGACAAGTCGGGGCTCGCAATGACAAAAGAGAGGTGGCTCAGAAGGACAAGAGAGAAAAGGCGCGGCATGACAAGAAGCGAAAGGCTCGCGATGACAGGTAAAATTGCGTCGGGATTTATGTGGTTGACTATAATTTGCGTTACCTTTGCTATTGCAGTATTATGAATTAGATGGAAGTTAATGCGCTTATAGAACAGGCTAGCGCTTACCTACCTGATGATAAGGTAGCTCTGGTTAAAGCAGCTTACGAATTCGCTTCGAGAGCTCACCAAGGGCA
>JAUWYE010000020.1 GCA_030615965.1 Dehalococcoidia bacterium
CGACGATTATTTCGGTATTCCAATTATCCTCGTTGATTTGATACATTAATTCCCTACATCTTCCACAAGGAGGTAAAACAGCTCCATCGCCTGAAACAGCTACAATTTTCTTAATTCTATATTCACCATTAGTTACCATGCCGGCAATAGCACTGTGTTCCGCACAAAATCCAATACCACAACAGGCATGAATGCTTGCCCCTATATAAATGTTATCTTTGTCAGTAACCAATGCACAGCCAACCTCACCAATTATAACATCCTCAGATGTCTTGTGAAATCTGGCTGCCTGTTTCGCTTTTTCAATCAATTCATTATCTGTTATCTGTCCCATAATAATGCACTTAGGTAAATAAATCTATTATTTTATCGCCTTGTCCTATCCTAACTGGTGCCGAGGGTGGGACTCGAACCCACAAGGATTGCTCCGGCGGATTTTAAGTCCGCTGCGTCTGCCACCACCGACATCCGATGTCTAGTATTGTAGCTGTTATTGATTTTGGGGTCAAGCAAAATGGCTGCATTTTGATTTCCTTTGCTTAACACTTTGCTTAACACTTTCTGGCTGGCTGGTCTACTACCATGTCTCACCTGAGATAGGTAGCTGGGCGATACTCCCATCTCTTTGGCTAGTTGTCTCATGGATTTCTGTTTCATCTTTATACCTCCTTATTTATTGTCCTGCTTCTTCAATAGCCTTAAGCTCTGCCTTGGTCGGCTCTTCCCCAGTAACCTTCGTCTTGGCTGCCTTCTTGCCCTTCTTGGGCTTGTGGGTATGTGGCATAATCAAAACTTTTCCACCCTCAAGTTCAACCCTTTCAGCCTCCTCAGCCGAAGGGACTTCGGTATCGACTGCTACCTCGGTCTTGACCTTCTTGGCTTTCTTCTCAGCTTTGGGCTTCTGCTCCTTCGGCTCTTTGACCAGACTGGCTAGTTCATCTTGCAGGATGCTGTTGTCGCCAACTTTGGCTAACACACACTGGATAATGAATCGAGTCCAAGTCTCCTCAGCCTTCAGCTTCTGAATCTCATCGTAGGCTTTGGGGAGCATCTGGATGGCTATTATCCGTCTCTTCACTTTATCACCTCCTCTCTTTATAATGTCGGGGTTTATCCCGCATTCAGATTCATCGCTCAGCTATGTTCAGAAGTCAAGTCTTTTTGAAGGGATTTTCAAAAGAATAGTGTATTAGTTGATAGGGGGTAGGTTAGCTTCTAGCTCTATCTCGCCACACGTTGCGAAACGTGGCGATATTCTGGCTGGGTTGGTATCACAGGACTCAGATTGAGCCTTTCACTCAGAACACCTAGAGGTGAGCCTGTGTGCTGGCTTTCTCATTGATTGATAGTATTGGGTTGAGGCTGGAGATGGTTCTCTTCGATTGAGGTTGATGTCTCTGGAAGTTGGTGAGATAATATACATAAGGAGGTGCGATATGCCATTTCCTGAAAGTGTCGTTATACGAGCATGGAGAAGAGCAGGTGGAAAGTGCGAGTGTAGAAGGCGAACACACGAGCACCCTTATGTCAGATGCAATAAGCAATTGGTATGGGAGAATAGAGGGAGAGAAGGTCGAGGCAAATGGGAAGCTCACCACATAAGTAGCTCAGGCGGCGATGTTCTTTCTAATTGTGAGATTCTCTGCTGGGATTGCCATAGTCGAACTCTCTAAATCCGGAGCATTAGCCTTTACTGGTGATTGTCCACAGAAGCCAACAGTAGCCGACTCTCCAGTCGAGGTCATATCACAGGACTCATATTCGTTGTTCTTGACCAGAACACCTAGAGATGAACCACTGTGTGTGGAATCTGGCGGTTTTAGCTAGAAATTGCGGCTAGTTAAAAAAGTGTTATAATTAACTAGGGATATTCTGAGAGGTGGATAATGCCACTGCCTAAGGAACACTTCAAGGTATTTATCAGCCATGCAACCGCTGCAGATGGTGCGTTAGCGAACTGGATAGCAGATGCTTTAGACCGCTTACACATAAGGGCATTTGTTTATGAACGATATAAAAGGGGCGGGCAGAACAGGTTTGAGGTAATCAAAGAGAGGATAAAGGCGTGCCCTTACTTCTTGGTAATACTAACGACTGATGGTATCGCTTCCCAGTGGGTCAATCAAGAAATCGGCTATGCGGTAGGGGTGGGGAGAGAGCCTATTCCTATCATCGAAGTTGATCCCTACACTGGTAGGTGTATTGACTCGGCGGGCTTCATTGAGCTACATGATCCAATAGATTATTATAGAAATGATAATGTAGGATTGATGGCTTCAGTTATCTACACATTCTACAGTTTGCTATTCGATGAGAGAAGATGGCATGACATAATATTCTTGTCGTGCAAGTGTGGTAATGAGTTTGAGGGGGAACTAGACTTTGAGAAAGCTTGGGAGATATGGATTTCCGACCCATCCAAAACACCTTTTGAACTCCCGTGGACTTGTGTTAAGTGTAAGCGGGTAGTAAGAGTATCATTCCCCGATTGCCATTTATTGCCTCAAGAAGACTAAAAAGGATTAGGAGGTTACTATGGCTGAGTTTATGGTCAAGGAAATCATCGATGGTGATACTTTCGCTGTATCAGGCTGGAAATGGCAAGAACAAGAAGGAGAAAGAGTACGACCGACTGGGTATGATGCACCAGAGCTTACCGAACCCGGGGGACAAGCAGCCAAGGATAAGTTATCAACATTAATCCTTGGAGAGACCGTTGAACTGGGGACTGCATACAAGGTTGACCATGGTCGGCTCGTTTGTGATGTCTCTTTTCAAGGTAAAAACTTGGCTGATTACTTTCCCGAATACAAGACCTAGAATTTCTTGGGAATATTTGGTGATGAGGTGGGGTAGTCTAATCTGGAAACGGGGAGTGCGGAAGCCAATTTTGTTCGATTGTATTTGCTGAGCTAAGCCACTGTCCAACATGAAGATACCATCCGCTCATATAACGGTAGGTCACAAAGAGATGCTGGTCAAGTCGTTTGATTTCCTCTGGTATACGTTCAGGTGAAATCAGTAAAGCGTATTTGGCTTGAAAAAGGTCGCCATACATCTTGGCTTGGTAAACATCCTGAAGTGTTATCTTTCCCCTTTTTATTTCCACAGTTATGAAGTCCTGAACGATACTGGGGACATATGCAGCATCCCACTCCGATTGTTTCCTTTGAATAAAGCCAGTCAAATCAGGTGATGCTTTCTTACCAAGAAAGTAGAAAATGATATCATGACGAACAACGCTCTTTAAGGTAGAACTAAAGACTCCTTCAGCAGTGACCTCCAAGAAACAATGACCCAACTTCTGATTAAAGACTGACGTTAGATATCCTCGGATTGGTTCATATAGTTCTTTTTCTGCTGTCCTTCTGCTACTCGTGTCCATGAGTAGATTATAGCACATCATGGTGAAGATTAGCTTCCGGCTCTGTCTCGTCACACGTTGCGAAACGTGGTGTTTTTCTGGCTGGGTTGGTATCACAGGACTCAGATTCCCTATTTTGCTCTGAACACGTAGAGGTGAGCCTTCGTGTTGGCTTTTTAGCGATTTTAGCTAGAGGGTTTATTGGGGATCGTGGCATGTAATACCTATGGGACAGAACTGGCAGAGTTGGGTGAGAAGTGTTTGAGTGGTGAAGAGCGCAATATTCAGTTCACCATATACAGTTTTGCCTCGGCGCTGTTGTCATTATGACAGGAATTTGACAGTCATAACGCTCTGCCCACACTTTCCTGACCATAGAGCAGGAGGGCCAAGGCTGGGGTTTTCCAGAAGCTAAGAGCGGCACTCAATACCGTATGTGGTTCTACCATGGTGTCTTATGGTATCTCCGTGTATCACGGATATCCCTTTACGGTCGCCTCAGCAAACATTGCGAGGATTTGAACCGAAGGGTAAGTTGAGAGGGAAGCAACAGCATTTGCCAACTCGACTGGTAATAGGGCGTCCTCGTAGCGGCTGCTCAGCAATTTAGGCAAGGTGGCGAATATCTCTGGTGCTCCGATAAGGTTCCCAATGGTTGGGTTTTGCACGAATTTGCCCGTGGGAATATTAAGAACCATTTTGTGGCGCTTAGTCAACCTCACGAATACCTTGGCTCCATAATTGGTATCCTTGCCATATGGCGCTCCTGTAGCTGGGCGGTGCTGAATCTGCTCGCGGATATATTGATGGTCTGGGATGAAGAGGGACCCAACGGGTGCATGGTCGCCAATTAGTTCCAGATGATCTGCAAAAGCACCAGACTTCTCCTGCCCAACTATGCACACTGGATTACCAACATCACGAGTCATGTGCAGGAATCGGCGAATGGGGTTTACTAATTTTGAATACTGAGCCCGGATTGATAAAGGGCCATCCTTTACGAATAGGACCCTGCGGAACGCTTCCCTGTTACGTTCCCAATAGTACCGAATCCCTGTGAAAAGAAGAAGGGTTTCGTGAATAGTCATGTAGTCGCGAGCTACTCCATCAGGGGCTGCGTCCGGTGCCATCTCGAGATGAAAACCGAGCATGTCCGTAATGAAAAGTTCCTTGCCGCAATCTGGACAGGAACCCTTCTCAGCATCGTAAGGTAAGGTCGCGTTTCGTGACTCGCAATGCGGGCATTCAAACGGAGGGAGGTTTTTCTTTTGCCCGTCCCACTTTTCGTAGGCAATCCACTTAAGTGTCTCCATCGGTTCACCATCAAGCTGCGCATCTTTAACGGACTCATAAATCGTATGCCTTACAGCATCGTACACAGTCATGCTTGGAACTACGATATGACGCATTGGAAAAACAGTTGCATGATACAGTGCTGAATCTTTCAGAATATCCCTGAGTGCATAAGGGTGAGGGGATTCGCGGTCGAGGGCTGCGAGAGCAGGCTGGTCCAGTCGAAACAGTGCTGTCTTGACAAAAGCCAACGCCTTATAGGGTGGAGTTGTTCCTGTTATAACCTGAAATGAACCATCAACGCCAAATACAATCGGGAGAGGCTCACCCGTACAGGGCAACGGAGACCATGTCATGGTGGCTGGCACGCCAGGTGGTGAACTATCCTCAAAGCTGCGGCATAGTTCCTGGACAAGCGGGCTATTAAGCACGTCAAGATGCCCAAGCTTACTAGCACGTTCTCCGGGTAATCGTGTACCTGCCCGGTATGGCACTATCTTACTCCTTATGAGGATGGGACGTCGCTGTGATTACCCGCGGTAGCAGCAGTCAAAGTTTGAGCCGCTAGTTCGGTGGGTGGTTTCTCCAAAGTAAACTTACGTGCCTGTATAGGTACAGCGAAGCGATGTGACCTAGTAAGCATTCGTACATATCCGACGGTTTTGGCACGCATTATGTCGTCTTTCATGGTTTCAAACGCTATGTTTTCTCTAGCTAGGATGTTGACATCATCTTGAGATGACAAATGTGCGACGAAGAAATTCTCCGTCTGTGCCAGTAAGTCCCTATTAACCGTTGTCGGAGATTGTGTAGAATAGACCATGCCAATACGATATTTGGCACCTTCTTTTGCGAGACGACGGTAGATCTCTCCAGTGTCTTCATCCCTTCTAGGAAAAAGATTGTGAGCCTCCTCAAAATAGAGCTGGATATAGTGGTTGCCAAGCTGATTATTCGCGAACTTGTTTACCTGGTGATAGAAAATTCCGCTGGAGAGTTCTTCTGAGAAGTACTTCATGACTTCAGGGTCAGCGTTGCCTAGGTCGAGTATCACAGTCTGTCCCCTCTCCAGTAAATCAATTATCTCACGTATAAACTCCCCGGCCTTCGGGTCGTGGTAAATACGGAAGCGCTGGATCATCGTAGTACCAGCCCCTACCGCTGGTTTGAGAAAGTTGAGTATTGCCTGGTCATCTGCCGTGAATAATGCCGTTCCACTTCCAGAGGATATAAGCGTAGAGTGACTTGGATGGCTCCGAATGAGTTCAGCCAGCGCTTCGAACTCATGGACTAAGGAACTTAACGAATTGGGTTTCGCTGGAGCTGAGCCACCATAAATAGCGTCACGTAGGTCATCTGTGAACCCAGGGTCAAGTCCCTTCACAAGGTCTCGTAGTTTGCCCTCATTGGTAGTGTAGCCTGCCTTTGAAAGTACTGCCCAGTACATTAAGATGCGTCGCTTACTACGAAGCTTCTCGTTTGGTGGCAGGTCAGGCAAGGAGTCCAGTGATGGCACTTCGGCACTACGAAAAGCATTGACATAGATAGCGGTTCGCCCTTCTCTGGCTAGTAGTTGTGCAAGCACAGCACGGGACCGGTCAGGGTGTTCATAGAAGTTTAGTTTGAGTGGCCTTGATGGGGTGGCTTCCTTAGGCGTAAGGGCGTAAACAACACACCGGTCGGGGTATGCACTGGCCAGGGAGTAACTGTCGTCCTGCGGATTATCGTTCGCGTATTCGCCGTCAATATCAAAGATCAATTGGCCAACATTGCGTTCTTCTGTAGTGGCCTCAATCAAACTCTGGGCGATAAGTTTTACCACATTGCTTTTGCCCAAGCGTGTCTTCCCAAACATTGCAGTGCGCGCACCCATGAAGTCGGCAACCGATACGTTCACAGGCACTCTAGGTAGTGGAGCGGTGGGCAGCGGGAGGCGAGACTCGGTAAGACGCAATGCCCCTATGGTGAAGCGGTGTTTCGCCGAGACGATGCCATTGACCACAAGGTCCAGCAGGGCATCATCGGGTGAATACACCCGATATTTGTGGGCGCTGACAAAATTGTTAAGGTCTCCAGAAAATTCGACTACATTTGGAATCTCTGGGTGAGGATAAAACATGCCAAGTACACCTGTCTTTAAGGCTCCCCACTGTAGCTCGCTCTGTGTGAAGACATCAAGCTCAGGCATCGACTTCTTTTGTAGCTCAAAGTATGTCTGTAAAATCTCCGATGAAAGTGGCGTCGGCGCTGTGTCCAGCACACGCAGTAAGGTAAAGTGAGGTGGCATACCGTGAGGACGCTCTGACGGCACCATAACCAGCAAGGAGTTTCGCGGCACGCCGCCTACGGTGACCTTGAATGGGTCAGATGTAATGATGGTAACTGTGTCATAGCCTATCTCCAGTACATATCCGACGAAGCGTAGCTCATTGTACTTCTTGGCCTTCTCGTTCGCTACTTCCCGTTCTAGGAAGTCTTCCAAGACTCGAAGTGGGTGCTGTTGCAAGAGCGCTTTCTCGAAGAACTGCTGCATCTTATTCCTACTTTATGTTGAGTATTATAACCTCTCCAGACTCTGATGTCAACACACCTGGTGTTCGGCCAGTACCGCGTGGCATAGGGATGATGCGATAATTGGGGTAAAGGCGCAAGATGTCCGGGTGGGAGGAGATAGTCATTGTCCATGAGACTCCGCGTTCGCTGGCTCGGAGTAATGCCAAAGCGAGCCTTTGCTGGTCCGCAAAAGTGAACTGTTGCCCAACATAATGTGCATTTGATTGCTCCTTCATCCCCGGTCGGTATGGGGGATCAACGAAGATGAAATCCCCTGATTTGCACTTATCAATCATCGGTTCGAAATCGCCGTATTCTATAGAGACTCGCTGAAGCAGCTTGGCTACAGTATCAAGGTGCTGCCGTGTGATGACCCATCGTCTGGCAGCTCCCCCATATCCTACATTGAATTGTCCTTTACCATTATGCCTCCACATTCCTTTGAAACAGGTACGATTAAGATATAGAAGCCTTGCTGCTCCCATCACGGGATCTAAGTCACGATGCCTTAGTTTCCGCATCTGATTGTATGCCTCCTTGCCCTCAGGTATCCTCTCAAAGGCCTCCCAGATCCCTTGTGGGTTGTTGCGGATGCACTTATAGAGGTCTATGAGCTCACAGTTGATGTCTGAGAGGAGTGCTCTTTTCGGCTGAAGCCAAAGAAAGACGGCACCGCCTCCAACAAAGGGTTCAACGTAGCATCCACGGATTTTGTCCCTCGGTGGAATATGTTCAGATAGAAATGAAAGCATTCGCCTTTTGCCCCCAGGGTATCGGAGAAAAGTAACGGGTTGTCCTCCGTTAGCCATTAGGTTGTGCCCTCATTAGTTCCTCATTCTATCCCTTAAGATTGCTCGGCTATTTAGCGGCATCCGTTAGCCTCGTAAGATTAAGTTAGTTTCCGGTTCCACCCTTCATTTCCGTTGCCACTATACACCATTTTAGCCGACGATTCCAATGGTGGCTTAATCGAGGGTTATTAGGGATTAATGTAGGCATTTACCAAAATAAAGAAGCTATGGATATTACCAATAAAGGCGTCTTTATCTGGAACTGGCATTAGCCCCGAAGTTCCAGAATCCTAGCCACATAGGAGCAGGGGATATATAGACAATCCGGGCGAGGCGATTTAAAATAGCGATGTTTTGTAGCTTAACACCAACGGATTAACAGTCCGTCCTATTAAGCTAGGCGTGGATTCCCTGCGCCGGGGCTAGAACGGGGTACTTTCCCAGAGTATGCTGAGGGCAGAGAGAGACGAGGGGCTAGGCGGTTATTTACAAGATGAGCGGAGGCACGGTAATATTCAGCACTGTGGTTCCGTCCCGCTTAAGTTCCTGTAATACCTTTTCAGGCGTGGTTTTCTCGAATCCATATGTATCGTATTCATAGCCCAGAACAACCCACCAGCATAAATGCACATGGTGTTCCCCATAAGGATCCCGGGCGATATCCTTCTTCACTGCGTCCCACCAATTACATTTACTACCAATGCAGACCGTACCTCGGAACGGGCAAATGGCTTCACCTGTCGCCCTATCCCAGAACCCCGACCAAGTTGCCTTGGCATTCTGAGGGGTGATGAAGTTAAGAGTCCATGCAGTCATGAATTTGCTTCCGTCTATCGGTTTATCCCTCATTGTGCTACTCCTTCTGCTGCTACCATATCCCACATGGGGGAGGTGGTGCTGCTCTGTGGAAAGACAAGAAATAGAAAATTATATTCCACAGTAACACCCCCAACCCCTCGTGCCCCACCTTTTCATGCCTAGAATTGGTGATAACTCCGCAACTGTTGTGACGATGTTGTGCGTCATTTCCTATCTGCCCCTCAACTTGGTCTACTTACGCCACGGAGCTACTTCCTCAGCCAACTGCTTTAGCTTTCGCACATTCTCTTCCGTTGCCCCCCAGTCGCCTGCTCGCCAATGAGAAACGGTAGACTTATTTACTCCGAGCCTGTCTGCTACCTCATTATTGGTCATTCCCCTCATCAGGAGCTCCAGCAATATTTGCTTTACTTCAGTTATCTCAGGATCCTCACCAAGCAGCTTCTTCTTGTCCTCATGGGATAGAGCTATCTGGTCAGGGTCAATTTCCCAGATTGTCTTGCTGGGGCTGTGGTATTGGAGGACTAGCTTCACCGGGTTCCAAGCTGCAATTCTCGTGCTCCCTTCAAGAATGCCGAATCCCTGCAGTTCAGGAAGGAACTTGTAGGTAAGTTTAGTTGCTGCCCACTGGTCGAGCCTCTTACCTAGCACTCCCATTGTCTGCTCAAAGTGACCTTTGGGAGCAAACTCTCCCACCGCTTTTATATGGTGACTGATAACTACCCCTGAATGCGCTTCTGAGATAATTCTTTCGGCAAATCTGCGAACGGCTAAGGCTCGGTCTTCATCATTGATAAGCTGACTGACGAAGCCGTAGACAGAATCCATCCAAGTGATGTGCGGTCGGAACCGCTCCAGTTGTGCCCATATCCAGTCAATACTGGCAGGATTCAGTGAATCAAAAGGCTCGCCGGTAGGGGTCAGGATTAGTACATTCTCCATTATGGGCTTTCCTAATACAGGGATCATTAGCTCAATATCATCGGCAATGGAGTCCTGCGTTGCCTCAAAATCTATTAAAGCCATCCGCAGAGAGAAGGGGACTCGGCGCTTGCCAAAGATAGGGTCGCCACGAGAAGCTTGGACGAGAGCAACCTCAGCAAGGGTAGTTTTGCCTTCCCCTGATGATCCTGATATTAAGGCTTTTGACTGTCCACCAGCAGCAAGTAAGCCCTCAATCAGGAATGGCGTTTCTCCCTTTGGGAATGCCTCTTTTAGCTGCTCCAAATCACCAGCAAAGGCTTTGAACTTGTTGGGCATGGGCATCTCCTCTGCTTTACTAAACGCCCTTCCAACATCCTGCTCCAGCTGGTAGGCGGTATATCTCTTGCTAAGCGGATTTGCCCAGATGGTGGCGTAGATTTGTTTCGGAGAATAGCCTACTTCCTTCATAGCTAATATTACCGCCCACGCTGCTTCTGATCGCTCGCCTTTAGGGGGAGGGAATGTCAGGTATTCTTTGACTGAGTCGGGGATTCGCAAGTCTTTTATTTCCACAGGGGGCGCATCTCGGCTTATTCGTTCTCCTCTGTGGGGCGTGGAGAGAGAAGGGAGTAAAGGTAAATCTATAAAGTCACTGATCTCTGTACCTAAGACCGTAAGGTTGTAGCCCTCTATAGTTACAGGGTGCTGGTCGAGTGTAACTTTGAAAGGTTCCCCTTTATTATTCATAGTGCTGGGGATACGGAGCAGTTGTGTTAAGTCCCAACCTGACTGGTCGCAGCCTTCATCCTTATATGCAAGAGCAATGCGACGGGTTAGGGCTTCATATTCCTCTGGCTCCATATCGTCTGCTAGGATCCAGTAGGCTTGCTGGTGATTGGGGCTAGTTTGGACGACATATTTTGGAGTAGGTTCAACATACTTACCGAGCTTATCATAGGAGCACTCATCGAGGTCAGCCCAGAGGGTATGCCCCGGCAGTGCATATTTCTTCCTTCGGATTGGCTCCGATAATAGGTGGGGGCAGAAGTAGCAGTTACCAGATTTGTGCTCTTCAATCCACGCTTTAATTTGTTCTGTGTCGTCTGCCCAGTGAAAGAAGGACTGCTCTAGCTTAGTCTCGGGGTTCATGTCCTTCCTGTAGGCAAGGCAGATATAGCCCTTATTATCCCTAAATATTTCCTCAAACAAATCTAAATAATCCATTTCGTCTCCTCCTAAATAAAAAGCCCACAGCATTAAGCTATGGGTAAATGCTAATACTTAATAACTCAGGGACAAATTATTTTGTAGAATTGTTATCTAAATTGGTGATTTGCCACTCTCCCCAATTGGAATGTGGATTGAAAATTCGTATCTGTCTAACTACCTCATTACGATCACCCCTCAGTTTGTATTTGACGACAAGGGCAATTGCTTCGGGTGCTTCCGTTACGGCATCTTCCAACAACACAGTCGGTTCATCTCCTTGTGTAAAATAACCCCTTAGAATGGGATTAGGCTGAGGTCTCTTGTAAATCAAGTCTTCAAAGGCTAATGTAAGCGGCGCAGGATAGTGTCTACTAAGAGGATAGGCATCAGCTAACTGCTCGGCACATCTAATAATGAAAAGCCACGCCCCAGCCTCAGTTTTCCTTTTGTAGGCGCCTTTCTTGCCATACTCTAATTCGAGGTAGGCTTCGGCAAAACGCCCTAATCGCCTCTTAGCCTCACGGCGTCCATAGCCCTGCTCAGGGATGCCTAATATGCGCCTCAGCATCTTTATCTCAGCCCGCCGTTTGGAGCTAACCCTTAACTTGTGGACTTTACTCCACTCACGCTTGGTAGTGCCACTACAATAAAGCTTCTTAAATTTCTGTAGAGTCTCCCTGAATCGGAGGGGACTGTTCTGGTCTGGAAGGTATCTATTGTATCTTCCCATTACAGCTCAATTTTACCGTAATACGGTCTTCTTCGCCACACGGTTAAGCGCCTCTCTAGCTTCGACTTCATGCTGACAGCCATAGGGTTATGAGCCTAAAATTGTAACTCCTACCTAGTAGCATTAACGATCTAACTTGACACCACCCTTCGTTCAAGGCGTTCAAATTTCAAAGGGGGCTAGTTGAGTGGACAATAGAACTCTGTTAATATGATAGTATGACTAAACGAGAATTGAGCAGCAGTCTGAAAGGAAAGATAGCAGCAACCCTGATAGGGATGGCTTGTGCACAGGGGTCTAAGGGAGAGATTAACTTCGCCTCTCCATTTGTGGATGATGAAGGTGTTGACCTGATATTCTTCAGAAAAGGTGGTGGTGGCAAAGCTGTTTTGGCGCAGGTAAAGAGCAGGACGATGCAGTCCAAGTTGTTGAGCCGGGGCACGTTTAGAGTCCAAGTTAGAAGGGCAAGTTTCAAGCCCAGAGAAGGCTATTACTTCATTTTTGTTGCCTTCGATGAATCGAGGAAGGGGTTGTTTGATACCCTATGGTTCATTCCTTCAGTAGACTTCGAAAGGAAATTAGCAGGTCAAACAAACGAGACAGTGCTTGTATTCCAATCAAGGTTTAATTCTAGGGATATGTGGGAAGCATATAGGACGAGTCTGGCAGAGCTACCCCAAAGAATTACTCAAATTTTATGAAGTGGGCAAAAGCAATAGCCCTAATAGGCATGTCTGGAGATGCAAATGAGCAAATATGATAGCTTGAAATATTGGGCGAAAGTAAAGGCAAGAGTTCCCCACCGCTGTCAAAGCTGTGGAACGATAATTAATAAAGGTGAATTATACTACAAGGAGAAAATTGATTTTGTAAATCCTCCACCAGGTTTTACTCTCGGAGAATTGTGTGAAAAGTGTGGTGAGGAAACCAAGCGTTAGCATTGTGCTCCGCCTAATAACTAAGATACCAAATTATGTTGTGGCCTACTTAGTGGATTCGGAGAGGGCAATGACGAGGTGGCATTATGATTACTGTTGACAAGTCCTTGAGTGCAAGAAAAGAGGCCCTCCTGGCTTACTTTAGGGAACGGGGAAGTGAATCGCTTGAAGAAATCAGGCGTGTGTATGGGGCCACGGAATTTAGAGCGCAAGCATCAGCCATCAATATAGCTACCACGGAGACCAGGGATAATATCATAAAGAATCTGGTGCAAAAGTCAATTAGGGAAAAATGGAGTAACGAAGAGATTCTCCAGTGTGTTTTGATGACAACCTATACTCATTACATCGTCATGATTGAGTGTAGGAACGAAGTATGGCCGTACGAATACATGACATTTTCTCGAAGAATCGGTGAATTATGGCAGCCATTCTGTAAGCTCTGCTTTGATTATCCCATCAAAGACCTGACACTGTTCGTCCCTCCTCTTTTTTCTGAAGTCAAACGAAAGCTTACCGCTGAGATTGAAGATTATATTGATGCTTTGGCCCTCACGAGGGAGCAGAAAAAGGAACTAAAGCGGTATTACAATAAAGTTTGGGGGTTTGTAACCTCTGGGGAAGTAAAGCTAGAGCTTGATTTGCATTTTGAACAGAGCGGAGAAAAATTCGTGGTGGATTTCAAAAGTGGATTCGGGTCAAACGAGAAGGGCAACACAAATAGATTGCTGCTAGTTGCGACTATTTATAGGAATCTAGAGGAAAACTATAGATGCCTCCTTCTTGTTAGGGCTGAAGAGGATTCAAACAATAACTACTTCAAGGTATTGAAAAACTCTGGAGTCTGGGAGGCTCATTGCGGAAATGAAACATACGCAAGGATTAAGGAGCTTTCTGGCTTTGACATCAAACATTGGATAGGTAGTAATATTGACTGGGGTAATGACCTCAGAAGAGACACGATGCGGTACTTCAAAGATAATAGTCTAGACCAATATCTAAAGTGGTGCTAGAGATGGAAGACGTCTACAAATCATATTACACTAAGTCTGACCCAATCGTTCGGTATATGATTGGTCAACTATCGGTGCAAAGTGGAATGAGAGTTTTTGAGCCATGTGCCGGCGATGGAGTTTTTATTGATGCACTTAACAGCATAATACCAAAACTTTCAATAGACATATATGAACTGAATCCTAAAGCAGTGGAACTGTTGACAAAGAAATACGGTTCACAAAGCAACATTAGGATAACTCGTGGTGACACTCTCACTAGTCAGGAATTAATCTTATTTACAAATGCGGGGGGAATCTACGATAGGATAGTAGCAAATCCACCTTATGGCGGGTGGCTGGACTACGAAAAACGAAAACGCTTGAAAAAACTGTTCCCAGAGCTTTACGTTAAAGAGACCTACACCCTTTTCTTGTTTCGGTGTGCTCAATTACTGCGAGATAAAGGGATTCTGGTATTTATCATCCCTGACACATTCTTGAATCTACACATGCATACCAGACTAAGGAAGTACCTATTAACTAATACCAAGATTAACGAAATATGCTTGTTCCCCTCCTCGTTTTTCCCGGGGGTCAGTTTCGGCTATTCAAATCTGTGCATAATCACACTTCAAAGGTGTTCTGACAGAAGTGAATGTTTAGATAATGAAATTAGAATCATAATCGGACTAAAAAATGTTGGAGAGCTGGCTGAGCTACACCAAAGGATGTACGAGCACCAGAAGATAGTAAGGCTTAAACAAGGTGACGTCTACCAGAATATTGACCATAGCTTATTCGTATCTGAAGACCCTAGAATTGCGTGCTTGATTAATAGCAGCATGACGAGAGTTGGTGATGTCGCTGATTGTGTAACAGGCTTTTATTCAGGCAACGACAAGAATTATCTACATCCCATCTCCAGAGATATTAAGAATGCCAAAAGATATGAAGTTGTTGACAGGTCACTAGTTTGCGATGATTATGCCAGCAAGGAAGACATTTTGGAGGGTATCGCAACTCCCGAGCACTTCGTTCCGATAGTGAAAGGTGGTGGAACAAAATACTTCAAGCCCGACACATGGTATATGGATTGGGGAGTTGAAGCAGTAAAAGACTATAAGACAAACAAGAAGGCTCGCTTTCAAAACGCCCAGTATTATTTTAAGACCGGTATAGCTGTTCCAATGGTATCCTCATCTCAAATAACTGCTGCTTTAATTGAGAATAGGCTTTTCGACCAGTCAATAGTAGGTGTATTTCCCAAGGATATGAAGTGGTTATATTACCTGCTTGGACTCTTCAATTCCCCAACATGTAACAAGTTGATTAGGACAATTAATCCATCAACAAACAATCCTGCGAACTACATTAAAAAAATCCCCTTTGTCGAGCCACTGGATTTAGTTTCGAAAGAAGTAACTGAAATTGTCCAAGCCATTATTAGTCACCTGAGAAAAGGAAAAGAATATCCTATCAACTTCGAAACCAGAGTTTATGACTTGATTGCAGCAACGTATGGCATTTGACGAACACAAAGAGAAGTGGGTTTTGTTAGCGTTTAGTCAGTAATACTTCCCTCTCCAGTGTCGTAACTACATTCCGCACGCCCACGGGTTAGTTTATTGATGCAAGTTAGCTACAAGCGTAAATAGCGGTTGGTTGCGTTTTAAGACTACGACCTAAAAGTTGTTGGTTCAAAATCACCTAAAAAGCCACCACAAAGGCTCGATAGCTAGTGAAACTGACATATCCCTCAATCTGAGTAGATTGATACCACCTCTCTCCAAATCTCGCCACGTTTCGCACTGTGGGGCGAATGACAAGGGAGACCCATCACTGAGCCTCCCTCGTCTTTGGTCTCCATGTCCGAGTAGGGTTCAATTATTTGCCACAATGGGCGTGTAGAGCTTCAAGCTGTCCTCGAACTTCACCGACCGGGTATATCGCTCGACCATCTCAATGGACTCCCACCTGCCCAGTCTCTTGATATGCAAGCTGTCCAGACCTCGCTTGGCAAGGATGCTGGCAAAGGTTCTCCTGAATGTGTGGGCGTTGCAGGAGAGTCCTGTCTCAGCCGATAGTTTCCGCAGCATCCAACAGATTCCCCATTGGCTAACATCCCATAGCCTTCCGTTAGGAGAGTATTGAGATAACCACTCCCTGAGTAGGGATTCAGTCCTCTCTCCAAAGGTAGCCATGCCCTCTTTGTTACCTTTGCAGGTAACTTTGATAAGTCTATGCTGCCAGTCGATATTGTGAGGGTTGATATTAGCCAGTTCCGATAACCTGAGTCCTGAGTCAGCAAAGAGGGATATTATAGCCTTGTCTCTAACATTCCCAGCTTGCTCAATAAGGTAGTCTAACTGCTCTGGCGTTAAGCTAGGTAATATCCTCTTCTCGACTTTGGGTGAATCCACCATCAAGATGGGGTTATCTTGTGGGTTAAGGTTACAGCCTGACCTTGGGCTATACAGCCAATTATAGAAGGATCTCAGTGCCCGGTAGTAGGCATGTTTACCTCCCATCTTGCATTGGAGAGCGTCCAAGAAGAGGGTTATCTGCCTTCCCGTGATATTGATTCCTACCACATCTTTGGCTAGGTTAAGGTAGCCTTCATAGAACGCTATTGTGCGAGGCGAGATCCCCTCTCTGCGAGATATGAGGAAGTTGCTTAACAGTTTGCTTAACACTTTCTCAGGATTTCCTGATTCTTCCTCAAGATTTCCTGATTTTGTAGCTATGCCGAGGGTGGGACTCGAACCCACAAGGATTGCTCCGGCGGATTTTAAGTCCGCTGCGTCTGCCTATTCCGCCACCCCGGCTACTAACCGAGGTTATTTTACTGCTTTTAACAAAAGGCTTCAAGCAAAGACAGGAGCAGAAAAACAGTGTTGTAGGAGAAAATTGGAGGCGACGACCGGGTTCGAACCGGTGAATAGCGGTTTTGCAGACCGCCGCCTTAACCACTTGGCTACGTCGCCCATTGGAGCGGAAGACGAGATTCGAACTCGCGACCCTCTCCTTGGCAAGGAGATGCTCTACCACTGAGCCACTTCCGCCTATTTTATTGGTGCCGGGGGGGAGATTTGAACTCCCACGAGCTTACGCTCACTAGCCCCTCAAGCTAGCGCGTCTACCAATTCCGCCACCTCGGCTGGAGTCTGGCAGGAGTGGGAGGACTCGAACCCCCGCCCTGCGGTTTTGGAGACCGCTGCTCTAGCCAACTGAGCTACACTCCTACTCAACAGGTTTAATTATAGCACAGTTTTCAACGAAAATTAACTGGTACCCCTGGGGCGACTCGAACGCCCGCACGCGGTTTAGGAAACCGCTGCTCTATCCACCTGAGCTACAGGGGCACAGTGGTGGAGATAGGGGGATTCGAACCCCCGACCTCTGCGATGCGAACGCAGCGCTCTCCCTATTGAGCTATATCCCCAAACTACAATTAAAATTATAACATATGTGAGATTATTTATTAACCCTATCCCCTTTGTCCCCTTCAGGGAGAACCCTTCAGGGTGAACCCTTCCCCTTGGCAAGGGGAAGGGGAAGATGTTTTTTACAGGGGCTAGCGCCCCCCCCTTAAACACCCTGGTGCAGAGGTCGTTGAGCAAGGGAAGCACATGGTGAAATCCGAAATTCAAAGACGAAACTCTAAACATCTGCCTTAGGCGGACGAAGCACCAATGACCAAATGACCAAAACGTTTACCCTGTTAGATAAGCATTAAATAGGCATTAGAAAGACAAAGTCGTTATCTAACAGGGTAAACAATATCAAATAACCAAAATCCAAAGGAGCTAAACGTTTTGAATTTGAAATTTGGAAATTAGCGTTT
>JAUWYE010000017.1 GCA_030615965.1 Dehalococcoidia bacterium
GGTGAGGATGCCATTACTATGGCACAAACCGAGCCCCCTGACCTGATTCTAATGGATATTCGGCTCCCCGGTGGGATTGATGGGCTGGAGGCTACCCGGCGTATCAAGGCATTATCCCAGCTAGCCCATATTCCTATCTTAGCCATGACCGCCAGTGTGAGACCAGAGGATATGCAACGGGCGTTGCGTGAAGGCTGCAGCGGATTCGTTCGCAAACCGATAGACATAGATGAATTGCCCAAGCAGGTGGCCGAGCACATCACTCGTGCTTCTTCTACAGATTGATTCATTACTGTGGTTGGAATATCATATGAAGGGGGTGGTAGGAATGAAGATATTGATAGTTGAAGATAACGAAGACAGCCGCAATTTATTGGTGAAACAGCTCCGCGCCTATGGTCATGAGGTAACGGCTGCGGCTGACGGGGTTGAAGCCCTGGAGCAAGCCCTGGCACAGCCCCCAGATGTAATTGTCTCCGATATCCTGATGCCCAAAATGGACGGCTACCAGCTATGCCGTGAATGTAAGCAGAACGATAAACTCAAGGATATTCCATTTATTTTTTACACGGCGACCTATACTAAAGAAGAAGATGAGAAGTTTGCCCTTAGCCTGGGGGGCGCCGCCTTTGTCGTTAAACCTACCGAACCTGATGTCCTTGTCCAGATGTTATCCGAGATAGTTGAAAAGGCTAAGTCTGGTGCTTTGGCTCCTCCTGCGGTTGCCCCTCTTGAGCCGTCCCTCTTCTTCGCTGAACACGACAAGCGAATTTTTGCCAAGCTGGAGGACAAGGTAGCTCAGCTAGAGGCAGAAATCACCGAGCGCAAGCGGGTGCAGGAGGAAGTCGAACATCTCAACAGGGTGCTGCATACCATCCGCAGCGTCAACCAACTTATTATTAAGGAGAAGGAGCAAGCCGAGCTGCTTAACAGTACCTGCGCCATCCTCCTCAAGACTAGCGGCTATGAGAGCACCTGTATTTGTCTGTTTGATGAGTCCGGAATGCTTGTAACACATGCCGAAGCTGGTTTGGGTGGGGATTTTTTGCCCATGGTCGAGCGGCTGAAGCGCGGCGAATTACCCGATTGTATTAAAAGGACACTGGCGCAATCGGGCGTGGTGATAACTAAAGTCTCATCCTTAACCTGTGGTGACTGTCCTATAGTGAAAGTGTACAGTGGCAAGAAGGTAGTAACTATCCGGATGGAGCATGGTGGAAAAGTATATGGACTGTTGAAACTCCAGCTATCTGGGGATGTCTCTATATCCAGTGAAGAGCAATCCCTACTCCAAGAGGTTACTGGTGATATCGCTTTTGCCCTGCACGATATGGAATTGGAGGAGGAGCGAAAGCGGCTGGAGCATAATTTGAATGAGCGTGTTAAGGAACTCCAATGTCTTTATGGTATCGCTAACCTTGCTGAAAGACCGGCAATTACCTTAGATGAACTATATCAAGAAGTGGCAAATATGCTCCCGGCGGGCTGGCAGTATCCGGAGATTACCTGTTCTAAAATCACTACTG
This sequence comes from Dehalococcoidia bacterium, assembly GCA_030615965.1. Classification (GTDB taxonomy): domain Bacteria; phylum Chloroflexota; class Dehalococcoidia; order GIF9; family AB-539-J10; genus RBG-13-51-36. The sequence goes on from JAUWYE010000017.1 coordinate 1,527, forward strand.
ATGACAAGGAATTTAGGACAAACAATTACAAAGAGACTGAGTGGAAGCAATCTTCGGAAATCAAAGTGAGTGGAGCAAAAGCGGGTGCCGTGGAGGTCAGTTACTTAGAGGAGAAGCCAGAGCTTGATGAAGGACCATTCCTAAAAGAAGAGAGGCTGCTAATTGACGCTGTCGCAGAGCGATTGGGGCGAATTACCCAGCGCAAGCAGGGGGAACAAGAACTTGCTAGGCTTTACCAGGAACTCAAGTCACTCAACTTAGAACTGGAGGATAGAGTGAAGGAGAGGACAAGACAGCTTGAGGAAGCAGTTCAAGCCGCCGATGTTGCCAGCCGGGCAAAATCCGATTTTCTGGCCAGCATGTCTCACGAACTCAGGACACCGCTAAATGCCGTCATAGGTTTTTCGCAGGTCTTGCAGGAACAGTACTTTGGCAAGCTCAACGAGAAGCAGGCAGAATACGTGACCGATATTCTGGAGAGCGGCAAACACCTCCTTTCTCTTATCAATGATATCTTGGACCTTGCCAAGATAGAGGCGGGCAAGATGGAACTCGAACTATCCAAGGTGATAATAAAGGACTTGCTGGGAAGCAGCTTAATCATGATTAAGGAGAAGGCGTTAGTGCATGGGATCAGCCTCGACATCGACACCACAGGAGACCTGGAACATCTAAAAATCATGGTGGATGAGCGAAGAGTCAAGCAGGTTATGTTTAATCTTCTCTCCAATGCTGTCAAATTCACCCCAGATGGTGGTGTCATCAGGGTAGAGGGTAAGAAGGAAGGGAAAGAGCTCATTATCAGCGTCTCAGATACCGGTATTGGCATTGCTCCCGAGGAGCAGGAAAGGGTCTTTGAGGAATTCTATCAGACTGGTGGCGCTATGAAAGATAAACCACCTGGCACGGGACTGGGTCTACCCGTGACCAAGAGTATTGTAGAAATGCATGGTGGGAGGATATGGGTAGAAAGCGAAGGACCAGATAAAGGGAGTCGGTTTACCTTTACCCTGCCTATTTGAAAGCTGGCTGGGCTGTGAAAATAAGCCGGATGACACTGCCATGGAAGAGGTCAGGGATAATACAAAAGGAGGGCTGGCTTGAAATACTGACGCAATTCTGACGACATAGCCCAAAGGAGGAGCACATGGCAAAAGTGATACTGATCGTCGAAGATAACCCCAAAGACCTAGTCCTGATTCGGGACCTGCTCCGGTTATCTGGATTTACAACTGTCGAGGCAACCGATGGTAAGCAGGGTGTTAAATTAGCCAAGGACAAGAAACCAGACCTTATCCTGATGGATATTATGATGCCAAAGATGCACGGCTATAGTGCTTGCCTCGCAATTAAAGCGGATAAGGCAACCAAGTCGATACCGGTGGTCATACTCACTGCACTGGGCCATGAGCTGAACAAGCAACTTGGTAAGGAGATGGGCGCCGATGGATATATGACCAAGCCAGTTAACCGTCAGGAGCTGCTGGATGTAATCAGTCGATTCTTGCCAACTTCCTGAGTCCATTTCCCCCTAGGCAAAAAGGAGCACAATATGGCAAAGCTAATTTTAATAGTTGAGGATGAGCCAAAGAATATAACACTGCTCCGTGACCTGCTACAGGTATCCGGATATTCAACTATCGAGGCAACCGATGGTAAGCAGGGTGTTGAATTAGCCAAGGCCAAGAAGCCAGACCTTATCCTGATGGATATACAGATGCCAGTCATGGATGGACTGGAGGCTACCCGAATCCTCAAGGCGGATGCTACCACCAGTAACATCCCAGTATTAGCTCTGACCTCCTATGCTATGAAGGGGGATGAAGAAAGGATACTTCAGGCGGGGTGCGATGGGTATCTGGCCAAGCCTTTTAACATCCGGGAACTCCTGAAAACGGTTGCTGAGTATTTGTCGGGATAAGGGGAAACGCAGCTAAATCTGGTATGGAGGCTAAGATTATGAACGAGCTTTTGGTCAAGCGTCTGAATGAGCAATTGGTTTCGGAATATGAGGCCGTATTTAACTATCTCTACCATTCAACCAAGGTTAAGAGTGACGAGATTCGGAAGGCTATGGAGGATTTCTCTAGGGATGAGTTGGAGCATGCCCGAATGTTAATAAGTTATATTATTAGCCTTGGTGGGGAGCCTGTTTTTATGATGCCGAAGGTAAATCAGGAGCAGGATGAAGTTCAGGTGCTTATCTACAGTATTGCCGCTGAAGAATCGGCTGTAAAAATGTATACCATGGTCCAGCAAATCATCGATGATGTGGAAGGTAGAGAGATAATCGGTAGAACTATTAGAGTGGAAGAGGAACACCATAGAAAATTAGAAGAGATACTTAACAAAGTAAAGGAATTCTACAAGGGGAAGAGAGGTGCAAAGTAAACCCAAAATACTGGTTGTCGACGACGAGAATCAGAACCTGCGCCTGATGGAGGCGATGTTGATTCCCCTGGGCTACGAAGTGGTCCTTGCCCGAGATGGGATAGAAGCCCTTGACAAGGTGAGGGAAATCCCGCCTGATGTAATATTGCTCGACATCATGATGCCTAAAATGGACGGCTTTGAAGTAGCCAGACAACTGAAAGAGGATGAGGAAGCCAAAATCATACCCATTGTCATGGTGACGGCTTTGAAGGAGGTGGAGGATCGAGTCAAGGCACTTGAAATGGGAGCCGATGATTTCTTAACTAAACCCATAGATAAGACGGAATTGCAGGCGAGGGTAGGTTCCTTGCTCAAAGTCAAGGCTTACAATGATCACATGCTCAACCATCAGAAGGAACTGGAGGCTGAGGTTGCCAAGAGAACCGAACAACTGCAGCAGGCTTTTGAAAAGATAAAGGTGGCTTCCCTTGATACTATATACCGGCTCTCTCGTGCTGCTGAGTACAAGGATGAGGATACGGGTGCCCACATTCAGCGCATGAGTAATTATGCTGCCACCATTGCGCACAAGGTGGGGCTGAACAAGGAGGCTAAAGACACTATCCTCTATGCAGCCCCTATGCATGATGTAGGTAAGATTGGCATCTCTGACCAAATACTACTGAAGCCGGGGAGGCTAGACCCGGATGAATGGGAAATCATGAAACAACATAGCATCATCGGGGCGCAGATTTTGGAAGGTTCTGATGCCGAATCTATCAAGCTAGCCGAGGTCGTCGCTCTCACCCATCATGAAAAGTGGGATGGAACTGGATATCCTAAAGGCCTTAAGGGTTCAGAGATACCCTTGGCTGGACGTATTACTGCCATCGCCGATGTCTTTGATGCACTGACATCCAAACGACCTTACAAAGAGCCATTTCCACTAGAGAAAGCTTTCAGCATTATTAAGGGGGGACGGGGAAGCTACTTTGACCCCTTGGTGGTGGATGCCTTCTTCGCTGTTAAAGATGAAATACTGTCGATCAAGGAAAAGTATAAAAACTAACTCGTGAGTCCACCCATATTGCATCCTCAGCTTGTGGTTGGTCTATAAGAATGAATAATCGTTATCATTTGAAGTCCTGGGAGCACATATCAACGTTAAGACATGGACAGTAAGACAAAATAACTGTGGGCGGTGTCACCATGATAAAGTTTAGACGTTTATCCCACCATATCCTGGCGGTGTTTGTCGGTGTTATATTGGTCGTTTTGGTACTATCGGGTTTGGCGACGACTATCTTGGCACAACAAATAGTGACTGATAACATCATCCGTGGACAGCATGATTTAGCCATCAGCCTTACTGACCATATCTTGTTTGAATTAGGAAGCAACTTTCAGAGACTTGATGAACTGACCAATAAGAGCTCCATCAAGTCAATGGTGCCTGCTTCACTTGTTGCCGAACTGCGTGTATTCCAGTCCCGTAATCCAACTATCACCAATCTCTATATAGCTGACCGTACGGGAGAGCAAATCGCCCGCTCAGATTTTGATCGTACATCAAGTATTGCCTCAATACCCGGCTTCCAGGAAGCTTTGCAAGGTCTAGTGTACTTCTCTGACTTATCACCTGTAGCTCTGTCTTCACAATACCAACAGACTGGTGAAACATCATTAACGCTGGAATGGCAGGACAGCACGGCAGTGGGTGTATTTGTGCCCATTGTGGATGAGGGTGATGTGGTTGGCATATTAGGAGCGAATGTCAATCTTTTTCGAATACAACCCCTGATAGAAAGCTTGACATTCACCCATAATGAAACAGTGATGGTTTTGTCTCGATCTGGAAAGGTCGTAGCGCACAGTCATAGGGCGGAACTAGGCGAATTACCGGAGTTGAGCGCCCCCGAGTTATTCGAAGCGTTGGAACTGGGATTACCTAGCGTATCGGAGAACTACAACGATGAAATGGGTAGGACCGTTAAAGGTGTGATCCATCCTATCGGGAAGCAAGGCTGGAACATAGTAATACAAACGCCAGTATCCGAACTGTCCAAAGAGGTGAGTGGGCTGTGGCTTCTCTTGGCACTCGTGTTGGTAGGTAGCGCAGCCTTGGCAGTTGTTGCTGCTTGGCTAATGGCCACCCGATTGACACGTCCCATCAGCCAGCTGGCTTACGCTACTGAAAAGGTGGCAGCGGGCGAATTGACCACACGTGTGGAAACAGATGCAGTAAATGAGGTGGGCATACTAGCCGATAGTTTCAACCGGATGGTATCGGAGCTGAGCTATACACGAGCGCGAAACCAGCAGTTGCTTGATGAGCTAAAACAACTCAACGAAAATTTGGAGAGACGTGTTGAGCAGCGGACCGAAGAATTGAAAATAGCTAAGGATCAAGCCGACGTGGCCAACCGGGCCAAGTCCGATTTCGTGGCTAATTTGTCGCACGAGTTGCGCACACCGCTTACCTCCATCAGTGGCTTCTCCGAGGCACTCCAAGAGAAGTACTTTGGCAAGCTCAGCAAGAAGCAGGCGGACTATGTTAAATACATCCAGGATAACTCTCAGCACATGCTCTCTCTGATTAATCAGATCGTTGATCTGGAAAAGATTGAAGCCGGTAAAACAGAAATCGAAATATCCAACGTAAGAATAAAAAAGCTGTTAGAAAACAGCTTGTCAATGGTTGAAGATAAAGCGGCTGACCAACATATAACGCTGGATTGTCAATTGGCACCAGAGATTGATGAGCTGGAGATACAAGCTGATGAACCTAAACTGCAGCAAGTGGTCATCAACCTGCTCTCCAATGCAGTCATGTTCACTCCGGACGGCGGCCGCATCATAGTGAGAGCAAAGCTAGCCGACAAGCAATTGATTGTCGAGGTGGAGGATACCGGCGTTGGTATTGCGCCAGAGAATCAGCAGAAGGTTTTTGATGATTTCTTCCAGGTGAAAAGTGAGAGTAAGGACAAGACGCCAGGCCTAGGTCTGGGGCTAGGTTTGAGTCGTAGGCTGGTTGAGATGCACGGCGGTAAGATCTGGGTTGAAAGCGAAGGCGAAGGCAAAGGCAGCCGGTTTATCTTTACAATACCCTCTAGCGAGCGGTAGGTACCGTGTCAGATATTCATGACATAAGGTATGGGAAGATAGTCACAACAAGTTATTAGGAATTACATTTATGGAAGCCAAAGTATTAGTCGTGGACGACGAAGCCCGTACACTACGGCTTATGGAAGCAATGCTAGTCTCAGCCGGTTACTCGGTCATCCTGGCAGAAAACGGTCGTGAGGCGATTACCAAAGCCCTAATGAGTTCTCCAGATGTCATCCTACTCGATGTTATGATGCCGGGAATGGACGGCTTTGAAGTTGCCTCAAAGCTCCGAGCAAATGAACGGACAAAGGACATACCCATCGTTATGGTTACGGCTCTGGGTGAGGTCAAGCATCGGGTAAAAGCGCTAGAATCGGGTGCCGATGACTTCCTCACCAAGCCGGTAGACAAGACGGAGTTACTCACTAGGGTAAAAACTCTGGTTGAGAAATCAGAAAGAATTAGGCGGCTAATAGTGCCGAAGAAAAGGCCACTAGTCCCAATAGTCAGCGCTATCGTTGCCGTCATTGCCGCTATTGCCGCCACTATTTTCATTTTCACGAGTGAACCAGTAATAGATGTAGTAATAGTCGAGAAGGAAGTCATACGTGAGGTTGAGGTTGTCAAAGAAGTAGTTGAGAAGGAAATTGAGTACCGTAATATCGTTGAAGAGGTAACTATTGAAAAGCCAATTGAGCAGAAGGAGTTCTCTTCAAAGGAAGACCTTGAGAAATGGCTGGCCGAGGACGATGGGGAAAAAAGTGTTTACTTTTTTGTTAGAGCCGATGGCACTGAGGGGTCGAGTGACAAATACGATTGTGATGATTACGCGTTAGAATTGCAGCGAAGAGCAAACAAGGACGGTTTTCTAATGTCGGTCACCATAATCGAGAAGCAGGACCAGCTACACATGATTAACCTGGTTACCATAAGCAATGACGTCTACTACATTGAACCACAGACTGACGAAGTATGGTTCTACTGCAATCTTGATTAACCTATAAACTGCTCTGCTAATGTATAGGAAAGATAGGCCGCATGAGCTCCCTTTGTTACCCCCTTGAACAGAAGTCCATTATGTTTGACATTGCACAAAAGCTTATAATGTTATCCCTGAAGCAAGAAGAAAGACTGGACATTCGTTCTGTACGGATATCCAGCCTTCGCAGAATAATGGTGTTATGATAACAGCCTTAACTCTTCCCAATTCTGAACATCTTTGTGCCACACGTGGGACAAACACCCTGAGTTGCCGGCTTACCATTCTTCATAGTTATGCTCTTGGCATCCTTCATTTCTCTCTTGGCACGGCATTTCATACAGTATGCTTGCATTAACTCTACCTCCTTTTTGGTATGAACAATAATCTATTCCTTCTTGTGATGTCAATAGTTACAGAAACTTGGTTTGGGAGTCACATTCGCTTGAATTGTTACCTGATTAAACAAATTGACGAAAGGTTGAACACACTTGGAGCCTTGACAAAACAGGATTACCTACCTGAGGTATATATTGCTAATTTGCACTATAAATGCTGACGACATACACTATTGAGAAGCAGGTCGTCTAGTATACTGACAAATCTAGCAATAGGAGGAATCACGTGCCAAAGGAAAATGCCGTGACACAAGAATCTGGAATAAAACGAAAAAGAACAGGAGCGATCATTATCGGGTTCGGAATTGCATTCCTGGTATATGGAATTGTTGCTGCCAGTTTGATGACGGCGGGGTATAGACAGTTAGGTGAAGAGTATTGGGATACCCTCAGTGCAGTTGGCATAATCATGGCAAGAATCTGGTCAATCTCCTTTGTATTAGGCAGTATCTTGGTCCTGATTGGCACTTTGGTTCGTGTAAAAGTTGAAACCTCTCGTTTATGGTTTTTCATTATAGGCGCGGTGGTTACGTTGGCCGTACTCGCTCGATTTCCATTTCCATCAACTTCTTCCCCGTTCTTTGGTGTTGGTGGCAGCTTGATTTTATTGTTATTGGTGCTAATAATCCTTAACTGGGGCAAAAGGCGGATTCACCTTGAAGGAAAGGCGAAAGCAATCGCCGATCTTCGCATGGCCGGGTATATGTTTTTTGCTTTTGCCGCCATATACCTTTGTGCTCTTGGCACTATGAACACTTTTAAATTCTATCCCGATCAGATGACCTATTTACAACTCCAGGAGAAAGCGATCGGCATTCTATATAGAATTATGTCCTTACTTGTCATCGGATGGGTTTTCACGTTTTTTAGTCAGTATAAAGCAAGACAAGCGATGATAGAATAGGAACTGAGAATTTAGGGCAAAACAATTGCCCAAATTGCCAAATCACACACTTTAGCGGAATGTTCAATATCTGGCCTGCCCACACAGGAACACAATGTATTTACTCAGCGAAGATGGTTTGACTTGGAGCTCTTATGGATGAGAGCGAAAGTGCCAAGCCACTAAGGGAGCATTTTGTTCCTATCAGTAGCCTCCCCCCTTATCTTCCCACACTTCTGTACTTCGTAATCTTTAAGTGTTAGTAGAATTGCGCCACCTCTTGTTGGTTCTTAGCCAGTGGTAGTAAAACCTCCTTTCGTTTAGCTTCTTCGCTGCGGTGTTCGTACAACCTTAATTTTTTCTTAAATTTTCCTACAAAATGCATAATAGAGCCAAAAGGTCGAGGTCTTGACTTTTTTGTGATAATTGGTATAATGTGGGCAATAGAGGAACATCGTAACGCATAGTGGAACACTCATGGGAAAAACGACTTACTATCAGATTAAGTCTATCGTCAAAGCTTTCAGGCTCATGGAGCTTCTTGTAACCAAAAATGAGTCCCAATTAGCCGAACTCTGTCAGCTCCTTCAGTTTCCTAAAACAACGGTTCATAGGATGCTTCTCACCCTTGAGTCATTGGGATATGTAGAACAAAACCCTCAAAGCCTTGGCTATATGGCTTCCATAAAGATTTTCGAGTTGGGTGGCAAAGTTGCACAGAATTTAAACCTTATCCAGATAGCCAAACCGTTGATGATTAAGCTTTCCGAGAAAATCGGTGAAACTATCAATTTGGGCATCTTAGATGGTACCGATGTAATCTGCATTGACAAGGTAGAGAGCAAACAATATTTGAAAATTGACCAGCCCATTGGATACAGAACTAAGGCTTATCAGACTGGCATGGGAAAGGCGATTCTAGCCTATTTGTCTGAAAAGGAGAGGGCGGGACTCTTTGCAAAGCATACCGTCAGTACTGGTACATCGAAATCGCTGAAAACCGTCAGTGCCATTGTGAAAAACCTCAAGAAGGTTCGAGAGCAAGGCTATGCAGTGGACAATGAGGAATACATCGTAGGGGTCCGTTGTGTGGGAGCTCCAATCTTCGACCATAATTCGAAAGTGGTCGCAGGGCTGAGTATCGCCGGCCCGGCTTTGCGTATAAAGGAGAGAAATATTGGGTCATTGGCCAAATTAATTACGGAGACGGCCGCTTTTATCTCTAATGGACTAGGCAATTTGCGTGGGGGAGTTACGGGGGCAGATTTTTGAGAGAGTGAAAACAGGCAATGGCATTACCTAGCTATTTTCAGTGTAACGTAATCCTAAAGATAAGCCAACCAAAAGGGCTCAGAGACCCAAAGGATTGGTGTACTTCTGAGCCCTTTTGCATTATTCAAAGTAAACGGGGAGACCCAGAAAGGGGGTGGGAAATGGGATAGTTAGATGGAATACCCGGGGTAATTAAACTTAATTAAGGAGTATCAAAATGAAAAGGAAAAGGTTATTGACATTGCTTGGTAGTGTTTGTCTAGCCGTGATGTTGTTAGTGCCACTAGCGGTAAGTTGTGGTCCAGCGACACCAGAGGCTGCCGAGGAGGAAATTGCCGCGCTGGAGTCGGAGATTGATGAGCTAGAAGGCAACGTATCTGCAAAAGACGCCGAGATTTCTGACCTGGAGGATGAAATTGCTGCTCTAAAGAAGCCGGCTGAAGTAATCCACTGGAGGTTCCAGTCATATGACTCGCCTGAGTCCTTAGCACCCTATCTCGCGTTTTGTGACAAGATCAAACAAAACACTGACGGGCAGATCGAGATTGAATACTTTCCATCAGGCGCTCTGGTGCCAGCAGCTGAGCAGGCAGCAGCTGTCCGCGACGGAACACTTGACCTTACCCTCACCTGGGGAGACTACCACAAAGGGCTAATACCAGTTGGCGAGGTTGAAGCTGGTTTGCCAATGTCTTGGGGTAACATTCATCAGGCCCAACTCTTTTTCAACGTCTATGGGGCTAGAGAAATTATTCGGGAGGCCTATGCTGAACACAACATTTATTGGGTAACTAATGATTTAGAGACGGGTTGCTATGCACTACTAAAGAAGCCAGTTACCAAGCTTGAGGATATGACAGATGTAAAGTTTAGGTGCACAGCAGGTATAGGTGAGCTACTGGGCAAGTTTGACATCCCCACAGTGTATTTACCAGCAGAGGAACTCTACACATCAATGGCGACGGGTATTATAGATGCAGTAATCTATGGTACTGATGGCGACTACTATTCGATGAAATTGCACGAACAGGCCAAATATGTCGTAAACATGCAGCTACTAGACCCTTACACCAGCGCCATTCTATTAAACATGGATGAGTGGAATGCGTTGCCAGATGACCTCAAAGGAATAGTTCAGGATGCCGCTATAGCTCACTTCACCATAAGTTACTGGGAGTATTGGCTGGAACAGTCCTCTGCAGCCAAAGAGGCTGGAGTCTTCGAGTACTTAAACCTAGCACCTGAGGACGTTAAAAAATTAACAGAGGCTGCACTGGTCATGTGGGACGAGGTAGCAGCCAAATCTCCGCGGTGTGCCGAACTCATTGAGCTGCTGAAGAAAATGAACAGAGGAGTTGGGCGTCTATAGTCTCCAAAAGCATTCGCCAAATTTCCCTGAGGGGAGGGGGGTAAACCTACCCCGCTCCCCTCAGCGGGGTCATGTCAGGTAATAGGGAATAAAAATGATAGAGAAGATAGTTGTTGCAGTAGAGAAGCTTAGTAAATGGTCAGGGAAAACATGCTCTTGGTTGATATTAGTTATGTTGGCAGCGATGGGTTATGAGGTAATGGCAAGGTATGTTTTTAGCTCCCCCACCATTTGGGCTCATGAGCTCACGACCTTGCTGTATGGTGGGTATTGTCTTCTGGTGGGAGCCTATACCTATCTTAACGATGAGCACGTCCGTATGGATATCGTCTATAATCGCTTTTCTAGACGAACGAAGGCAAAACTAGATTTCTTTACCGGCTTGCTGACACTCGGCTTCTTAGATGTCTTTCTCTTCGTAATGACGAAGCAGGCTGTGCTGTCGTGGGCTGCTTTAGAGTACTCGACCTACAGTCCTTGGGAACCCCCTATCTACCCCTTCAAGGCAGTAATGGTCGTGGCTACATTGCTACTCTTGCTTCAGCACATAGTTTGGCTTACCCGCAATTTCGCAGTGATGTTAAACAAAGTGGGCTTTCTCACCGAAGCTCCAATAAAGGAGGAATTCTGATGGATCCCGTTATCCTCACCATTGTCATGTTTGCCTCACTGCTGCTGCTAATGATAGCAGGAATGCCGTTGGCTTTTGCGCTGGGTGTAGTAGCTACAGCTATAGTTATGCTGTTATGGGGACCCGGTGGTATTGACATGCTATTCCATTCTCTCTTTGACGTTTCACACTCATTTTGTTTGGCAGCTATTCCCCCCTTTCTCTTCATGGGGATAGTGTTGCAAAAGTCAGGCATAGGGGAAGAGCTTTTTGATATGGTTTACCGATTGATGGGAGGTGTAAGCGGTGGGCTGGCATTAGGGGTGGTGGTTATCTGCGCCCTATTTGCCGCTATGGTTGGCCTGAGTGGGCCGGCTACCATCGCTATGGGACTTATTGCCCTTCCCACCATGCTCAAGCACGGGTATGACAAGCGGTTGGTAACGGGGACAATTCAGGCAGGGGGATCACTGGGGGTTCTCATTCCACCCAGTGTAGGCTTTATTATGTATGCTTTCCTAGCCAGTCAGTCAACGGGGAGAATGTTTGCCGCTGGCGTTTTTCCAGGACTATTACTAGTCGTGTTATTTATGCTATATATCTTTATACGATGCCATTTTCAGCCACATATGGGACCACCTGTTCCAGCTGAGGAGAGATCTAACTGGCTGGAGAAATTGAAATCCTTGAAGGCAGTGATTTTGCCCGCACTACTTATCTTCATAGTGCTGGGATTTATAATATTCGGAGTCACTTCTCCAACTGAGGCAGCAGCGATAGGAGGCGTTGGTGCACTTGTAGTTGCTGCCATTCACCGAACCCTTAGCTGGAAAGTTCTGAAAGAGGCGGTCCTTTCAACTGGTAAGCTTATGGGCATGATAATGTGGATTCAATTTACAGCGGTGGCTTTTAGCAAGATCTATCAAGGCTTGGGAACCCAGAAAATGATAGAGGGCTTCGTAGCTGGCGCTGGCTTAAGCCCTATGGTTGTTATTATCCTGATGCTGTTCACTTTGATTGTCTTTGGGATGCTTCTTGACCAGACTGCGATTTGCTTCCTTACTATTCCCCTTTTCACTCCTATAGTAATGGGGCTAGGCTTTGATTTGGTATGGTTCGGAGTCCTCTTTCAGTTATGCATGGAGATGGGTTACATTACTCCCCCATTCGGCTGGAACCTGTTTTATATGAAGGCAATTGTCCCTCCAGAGATAACCATGGGAGACCTTTATATGTCGATTATTCCCTTCACCGGGCTGATGATACTTGGACTAGCAATAGTTGTAATGTTTCCTCAGATAGCCCTGTGGCTTCCCAACTTGCTGTTTGGTGCCTAGAGGAGGTTCAGGGGTATCCTTTATGAGCCTTGTAGAAGGAAGTAAGCAGGGAGACCCAGAGAGGGGTAAGAAATGAGATAGTATTATGAATGAGGGGGGTCCGATTAAATTTAAGAAAGGGAGGATTTATTATGCCGGTATTTGATATAGCTGAATACAAAGAGAGAGTTTCAAAGACGAAAGAGAGGATGAACAGGGAGGGCATTGAGGTATTATTGGCTACTGACCCGGCAAACATGAACTATCTTGCAGGCTACGATGGCGACTCCTTCTATGTGCCTCAGGGCTTGATTTTAAAAATTGATGAGGAGCAACCGGTCTGGTTCGGTAGAGGGATGGATGCGAATGGGGCTAGAATAACTACTTGGTTAAAGGAAGAGAACATTAGGGCTTACAGTGATGATTATGTCCAGTCTTCTATAAAACATCCTATGAATTTTGTTACCAATATCTTAAAAGAAAAAGGGCGGACAAATAAGATAATTGGGGTTGAGATGGATCAATATTATTTTACCGCCCGTTGTTTGACAGAACTAAAAAAAGATCTGCCTAATACAGTATTTAAAGATGCGACTCTTCTGGTAAATATGGTTAGACAGATAAAATCAGAAAAGGAGATTAGCTACATGAAACGAGCCGCCCGAATAGTTGAGAGGGCTATTCAGGTAGGTATAGAATCCATAGAGGCAGGAGTTAGACAGTGCGATGCCGCAGCCAAAATTTATTATGCTCAAATTAGTGGTACACCCGAATATGGAGGAGATTACGTCGCAGGGGCTCCTATCATGCTGACTGGTAAGAGAGCCTCGGCTGCCCATTTGACATGGTCTGATGAAAAATTCCATAGGAATGAAGTTACTATCTTGGAGATAGCTGGCTGTTACCACCGTTATCATTCCCCAATCTGTAGAACGGTTTATGTTGGTAATCCACCTGATAAACTTAAGTGGGTAGCAGAAAAGTCTGTGGAAGCATTAGAAAAAGCTTTAGATGCTATAAAGCCAGGAATTACCTGTGAAGAGGTAGAAAAGCACTGGAGGAAGGCGGCAATGGCTGAAGGCGGCGTCGCCAGGGAATCCAGCTATCACCGCCTGGGATATTCCATAGGACTTGGCTATCCACCAGATTGGGGCGAACACACAGCAAGCATGAGACCGGGTGATAAAACCATTTTACAGCCGAACATGACCTTCCATTTAATACCCAGCATCTGGGAAGAGGACTGCGGTTTTGGAATTAGTGAAGCTATCAGGGTTACCGCGGATGGGTGTGAAACACTGGCTAATTTCCCTCGGAGACTTTTTGTGAAGTGAAGAGGTGAGCTGGTAAAGTATCGACTAGCAAAATTTCTACCAGGCGATAAGGAGGGATAAATAACATGATTTACAAAGTTAAAAGACGACAAGGCAGTTATGGAGAGGCCATAGGAATTCTTCAGGTTGAGGGTCTTGTTCCTTGCATACCCGGGAGTGTATCAAATGCTTCTACTTATTCTTTCCCTGTGAGGTTTCAGGGGGTAAAAGGTCTTTCAGTTGAACGTATATTTGCAAAAGATCTAACACTGCTCGATTCAGTGATTGAAGCAGGGGAAGAGCTCGTTAAAGAAGGAGTAAAGGCGGTAACATCTAGCTGTGGCTATATGGCATTATTCCAAAAAGAGCTTGCCAATCACCTTGAAGTACCCGTCTTTCTATCAAGCCTTCTTCAGGTGCCTCTTATCTCTAGGATGCTTGGTGATGGCGAAAAGGTAGGGATAATGTGTGCTAATTCCCAAGTACTTGATACTCCCCTATTGGAAAAGGTGGGGGTTGATAGCTCTGTCCCCCTTCATATTAAAGGGTTAGAAAGCAAAGAAAATTTTGCCAAAGCAATTCTTGAAGAAGTTGGGATGCTCGATTCTGACAAAATTGAGAAGGAGGTAGTTTCTTCGGCTAAAGAAATGATTCAAGAAGAACCTAAAGTTAAGGCAATTCTACTGGAATGCAGTGAATTGCCACCCTATGGAGCAGCAGTTCAGGAAGCCGTGGGTCTCCCAGTCTTTGACTTCATTACCATGATTAACTATGTCTATTATGCCGTGGTTAAAAAGGGATTTTATGGATTTATGTGATTTTGGACATTAAGGTCAAATAATTAACCTCTATCTTTGATATATTTTCTAGCTAGAGAGTCCGAAAGGTAGGAAGATACTGTGAAAATAAAAGAAGAAGTGGCGAATCTAAATCATGAATTAATTGAACTGAGAAGGGATTTTCATATGCACCCCGAGCTGGGTTTTGAGGAACGGAGGACTTCAAAGGTGGTATCAGATTATCTTGAAAACCTTGGATTGGAGGTAAAAAGCGGAATCGCAAAAACCGGAGTTGTTGGATTATTGAGGGGGAAGAAAGCTGGTGGCACAATCTTGCTTCGGGCGGACATGGATGCCCTCCCGATACAGGAAGAGAATGAGATACCTTATAAATCGATTAGTAAGGGGAAAATGCACGCATGTGGTCATGACGGACATAGTGCTATGCTTCTAGTTGCGGCAAAGGTTTTATGCCAACACAAGGATGAAATAAATGGCAATATTAAATTCGTGTTTCAGCCAGCAGAAGAAACCGCCGGTGCAGGATTCATGATAGAAGAAGGGGTGTTGGAAGGTCCTCATGTTGACGCTGCCTTAGGACTTCATTTAGAAACACCGCTAAAGAGTGGGGAAATTGGAATTACTGCTGGTCTTCTGATGGCAGGAGCAGATTATTTCAAGCTGACTATTCAGGGAAGGGGGGGGCATACCGGTGAACCTTATAGCTCAATTGACCCAATTATTGCTGCTGCCAATGTTATTACAGCAGTACAAATCATTCAAACTAGGGAAATAGACGTGTTAAAGAGAACCATACTAATAGCGTTTGGCAGAATAGAAGGTGGAGTAGCCCCTAATATTATTCCCGGAAAAGTTGAATTGGAAGGTACAGTAAGATATTTACATCAATCTGCGGAAGAAGAGGAGAAAAGGTTCGAGAGAATTGTTGCTGGTATATGTGAAGCTTACAGGACAAAATATGAATTAGAATTTATGCTCAGTAATCGCAGCCTTAGCAACGATTCCAAGATGGCAGAGCTTGTAAGAAGCGTTGCTCAAAAATTAGTCCCACGAAATCACATTGTTTCGGATATTAGGAGTATGGGGGGGGAGGATTTTTCGGAGTTTGCCTCAAAAGTACCAAGCGCATTTTATCTTATAGGCACTGGCAATAAAGAAAAAGAGACAAATTATCCGCATCACCATGCTCGCTTTAATATTGATGAAGACACGCTTTCTACAGGTGTAGAAATGCACGTGAGGACAGCTCTGGCATACTTGGGTAGTAATTTAAGCCCCTAAATATCGATAAAAGGAGGAAACTAAATGACTAAGACACTTGAGGAAATTAGGGAATTTATGGAGGGAATGGGAATTCCTGGAAGAGACCTCTGGGACCTTCCATCTTCAACGAAAACTTTTCCTGACGGTGCGCACTGGAGAATAGAAATTTCAGGAATCGAACGTGCATCAACCATGCAGGCGATGATTGACGAAGCTAAGACGAGAAACATAAACATTCATAGAGTTGTGGCTACTGTGGGCGGGTCAACATATTGTGACTTTGAAGAACTAGAAGCTATGGCTCAGATGGCACGGGATGAAAAGATAGAAGTTGTAATGGCGGTCGGTCACCGTAAGGCGTGGGACGTAGGCTCAAAGGAGATGTCTAACTGGGAGGGAGCCATGTGGGGACCCAGGTTAAGAGGTTCGGATAATGTTTCCTATTGGCTTGCCGATATGATGAGAAATATTGAGGCTGGTATCAGAGGCTTTCTAGTTTATGATGAAGGCGTGCTTTCCATTGTAACTCGAATGCGCAAAGAGGGCTTTATACCTAAGGAAACGGTTTTTAAGTGTTCTGTTTTTGCTGGATACTGCAGTGCGGCTGGGGCTCGGCTCATCGAGTCGATGGGTGCTAATACACTTAATCCTTCGTCAGACGTTTCACTGCCCATTTTGGCATCAATCCGAAAGGCAGTTAATATGCCCCTTGACGTCTATGTCAGCACTGTTGATTCAATGGGGGGAGAGTTCAGAGTTTATGAGACCCCAGAAATTGCCAGGGTGGCCTCGCCTTGCTACTTTAAGTTTGAACCTGGAACATCGGAGCCGGATATTTACAAACCGTGGATTACCGAGACCTGGCATCAAGAATTCGTCAGGCAGAAAGTTAAAATGGTAGCCATTGTTAAAGAAATTATGGAAAGGCACGCCCCTCAGCTAAAGCTGTCAGAGAAGGGGCCCTCTGATTTGGTTCTTGCTGAGCCTAAGTAAATTAGTAACAGGAGGTAAGCGTGACTAATTTTTGGGAAGCAACAAAATTTCGGTTACAGAGTGCGGGAAAGTTGATGAAACTTGAACCTGAAATGGTTGAGTTCCTGAGCCGGCCAATGCGGGTGGTGGAATTTCAAATTCCGTT
>JAUWYE010000166.1 GCA_030615965.1 Dehalococcoidia bacterium
CAGAGATACTCCAACGTATCAAAAGCACCGATAACCTTTATGCATTTGTTTAGTTTTTCTGTAGAAGCCGCAATTTGAGATAGCGTCTGTCCCTTTTCCGCGGCTTCGGCAGCAGGGGGAATTAACATTCCCGTAGCTATAGTTAACGAGTCCACTATCTCAATTTGAGCCTGGGGAAGCGCATTTTTAGCAGCCAAAGCTGAGGCACAAGTTCCGCTTAATTTGCTAGAAATATGAAGGGACAGGATGGGATGTCCCTGCTCTGCCAGCTCGCGATACACTCTGATAAAGTCGGCAACGGAAGGTTGTGAAGTAGTAGGCAGCTTTCCGGCTTTGGCTGCCAAAAATGCGCTTCCCCAGGCTCAAATTGAGATAGTGGATTCGTTAACTATAGCCACGGGAATGTTAATTTCCCCTGCTGCCGAAGCAGCGGAAAGGGGAGAGACGCTATCTCAAATTGTGGCTTCTATGGAAAAACTAAACAAATGCATAAAGGTTGTTGGTGCTTTTGATACGTTGGAGTACCTCTGGAAAGGAGGGCGGATCGGGGCAGCCAGAGCTCTGGTTGGTACCTTGCTGAAGATTAAGCCTGTTCTGACCCAGGAGGGTGGAGAGGTCAAGGTCTTAAACAAGGCAAGAACCAGGGCCCACGCCATAGAGTATATGTTAGGATTTGTGGAGAAAGAGGTGAAAGGGAGTATCTCCCTTCATGGTTATATTGCTCACAGCCATGTCCCCGATGCAGGCCGCGCATTAGAGAAAGAGCTTCGTGAAAACTTTAATTGGGTTGGGCTACGCTTTCTTGAGATGGGACCGGTGCTGGGGACTCATATGGGACCGGGTCTCGTTGGTGTAAGTTTCTATTGTGACGAGGACTGGCACTCAGAGTGAGCCAATTAGTGTATTCATTCAGTCGTGGGTTCAAATCCCTCTAGGCGCGCTTAAAAATCATCAAGTACGGATTTTTGTAACTCTTTCAGATGTGAAGTATCGTTATGCCTGGTCAAGACAAAACGCCCATCTGCATAATTGAAAATCGTGATTCCGCCGACATCCTGCTTGATATTCCAGAAGTATGAGTTGTCCAGTCCCAGTAAGGAGCATATCAAGACTTTGTTCACAACCCGATGCGATACCAATACTGCGCTCCCCTGATATTTGGAAAGGACATCATTAACTACCTCGATAGCTCTCCTTCTTACATCTTCCAGGCTCTCTCCGCCGGGCATTTTTACCCTGTGAGGATTATTGTGCCACTCGTTGTGGAGGGTCGGATACAGCTTCTTCGCTTCTTGTTCGGGCAGAGATTGCCATTTCCCATAATCGAAATCCATAAGGCCCTCGGCAATGTGTACGCCAATTTTCTGATAATGGGCAATAATATTTGCCGTGTCTAGTGCCCTCCTTAAGGGGCTGGAATAAATAGCCTCTAATTCCCAGTTGCTTAAATACTTGCCCAGTAGCTTTGCCTGTTTAATGCCCACTTCGTCCAGATTTACATCTGTTCTTCCCCGATATATCTTCTCTACATTCCACACGGTTTCACCGTGTCTTACCAGGATAAGTTTTGCCATAGCTCTCCACGATAAATTATCTAATGTCTGAGAATTTATGGCAACCTAGAAAGAAACTTAATTTTTGAGCTTGGATGGTTGACTTGTGCTCATTGATTGATTAGGATTATGGGTGTAAAATAAACACTACAAAGGAGGCATAGCATGGTAGAGATGACGATTGACAGCATCCGAGTTAGCCTGATGAACTATCAAAGGGTGGTGATTTTAAAGGAGAAGGGGACTAATCGTTATCTACCCATTTGGATTGGTCCTGCTGAAGCAGATGCTATTGCCGTAAAGCTACAAAATGTCGAACTATCTCGCCCTTTGACGCATGATTTGCTGCAATCTGTAATTTCTACCCTGGGGGCTTCAGTTGACTATATTGTGGTAAGTGGACTTAGGGAAGATACTTTCTATGCCAGACTCGCTCTCAGCGTTGATGGTGTTAAATTAGATATTGATTCTCGGCCTAGCGATGCATTGGCCTTGGCTGTAAGAGTTGGGGCCCCAATATATGCTGAAGAATCGGTGTTGGAAAAAGCGGGCATTATTCTTGAGGAAGAAACAGGCAAATCTGTTCCTGAAGGTAGAGTTGATGAACAAGAGCTGAAAGGGCTATCAGCATATAAGGATTTCATAAATACGCTTGACCTAGAAGATTTCAGGAAACGCCAATCCTGAGAACGTCAATATAAGCGGCCCTTTTTGCCACCTCCAGATAAAGTCTCCTGTGTCGCGAGACAACAGACTATTGCAGAGTAGCCGGTTAGGCAAATAAAGGAAGCTTAAAATCTTAACGTGAAGACTTTGCTTTCAGCTCGCCAACCAAGACCTGCAAGGCAGTGATATATCCCCTCCAGCCCAAGCCGCTTATCTGCCCTTCAGCTAGGGGGGCAATTACAGACCGGGCGCGCCATTCCTCACGGCGGTAAATATGGGATAAATGGACTTCAATTACCGGTAATTTGCTGTCAGCCAGGGCATCGAGCAGAGAAAATCCGTAGTGGGTGAGGGCACCAGGGTTAATTATTATGCCCTGGGCGGAATCTGCTTGTTCTTGAATAAAATCTATGAGCGCCCCTTCATGATTAGACTGAAATGTCACCACTTCGACATTTAAGGCCTGGCCTTCTTTCTTCAGTAGGCCATCAATTTCGTCCAGGGTCTTTTCCCCGTAAATTGACTTTTCTCTTTTGCCCAGCATATTCAAATTTGGTCCATGGATAACTAGAATTTTCATAAGGCTACCTCCTCTTTTTGTTTCTCCGGCGCGGATAGTTTTACTTCACATTGACAAGCCACGCATTTAGCCCAATCCCCTCTGTGTTGTACTAAAAGATTGCCACAGTCAGGGCAAGGCTGAGCTATTGGCCTGCGA
>JAUWYE010000131.1 GCA_030615965.1 Dehalococcoidia bacterium
CAGGTTTTTCATTTCGTCCACTTTAGCTACTTTCATTTTCACCCCCTTATCAGCGATTGCCTCCAAGTTCATATTTAAGTATGGCACATAGAGTACTTAAATAGAATGGTACCTCACTCTTGAAAGAAAGCACAAGGGTAAAACACAACCCAGCAGATATATCACTATCCGCAAACAAGTGACCTTATTCCTTTGAGCTATCCCGACAGTCTGAGACATATGGTATCCTGGCGGCTACTGCAGCAGCTCAGTAGAATTTTACAGGCTGAAAACTGGCGACTGACACTTATCGATAGTATAATACACCTATTCATAGAATTGCCCAACATGGGAAAGAAAATTCGGATAAGAGCAGGAGCGCTTGAAGCAGAGGCTGAGCTAAATGATACCAGGACGGCTCAGGCAATCTGGGAAACGTTGCCTATTAAAAGCCGCGTCAATCTCTGGGGAGACGAAATATATTTCTCGATTCCCCTTAGCCTTGAACTAGAGCTTGGGCAAGAATTGGTAAGCCTAGGAGATTTAGGTTACTGGCCTGACGGCAATGCGTTTTGCATCTTCTTTGGCCTCACTCCTGTAAGCCAGGGAGATGAAATTCGCCCGGCGAGTCCTGTTACTGTGTTCGGTAAGGTCATCAGCGACGCCACTGCATTCAAAAAGATAGCCGAAGGAACGGAAATCATTATCAGGAGCAGGGAATAGTTTCCTGAATATCATTTAGGAGGTAAGGACGTTGGCAAACAAAACAGAGACTAAGCAAGTACTGGTCATTTTAGGTAGTCCGAGGAGAATGGGAAATAGCTCCACCTTAGCAGCCCGGATTTCGCGAGGGGCAAAATCCGCTGGCGCAGAAGTGGAAACTTTGTTTCTTCAAGACCTGAAAATCAGTCCATGCAGGGGTTGTGACACTTACCAAAAGCATGATAGCAAAGGATGTGCGATCAAAGATGACATGCAAGAAATATACCCGAAGTTAATAAAGGCAGACGCCTGGGTCATTGCCAGCCCGGTTTATTGGTTTACAATGTCCGCTCAGACAAAGATATTTATGGATCGCTGTTACGCACTCCTTGCTTATGCAAAGAATCCTTTTGCAGGCAAACGGATCGCCATTGCAATGAGTTACGGGGATGTTGATCCGGTCAAATCCGGGTGTGTGAATGCGCTGCGAACATTTCAAGATGCTTACAGCTACACAAGATCAAAGATCGTTGGTATGGTGTACGGCAGTGCGATGAAGGCCGGTGAGATTGAAAATAATGAAGCATTGATGCGGGAAGCTGAAAAACTGGGAAAACTGCTGGTTAGCCATTAACTGGACAACAATATCTAATTTAGGTTATTCCTAATTGATGGCGATAGGATAACGGCAGTAATGAATTATGTATCCCGTTTTTATGACCCAAGGTCAGGAAATAGGTATGGTGTCCCCAGAATTTTTTTGGTGAAATCTTCTGCTTTTTTTAAGTCTTTCACATTGGGCCTGTCCCTGTTTATTCCGCCAACAATCATAGCTGCCCAGGATGTATCAAACCCTCTGCAGGAGAATTTCCCTATAATATCGAACCTTTTTCGTTGCAGCTTTTCTTTCAGCGGTTTATCAAAATTATGGATAAACCGCATTTTCCTTAGTCCGCTTGTCGAAAAAATAAACGTTTTTTTGTCTCTTAGCATGGGCAGTTTATCGACAAAATCTAATAGACTTTTGTGATGTCTGCCAAAAAAAATCCCTGAGCCAAAACCGATTAAGTCATACTGCTCAAGCATACTTGCATCCACCTGCTTCACCTGTAACAAGTCGGCATCAAGAATATTTGCCATTATCTTAGCAACCCTTTCAGTATTGCCATGGTGTACAGAAATATAGATTATTAGAGCTTTCATTATTTATTGTCTTCCGTACTTCAAGTTTAAGTTTGACGGCAGAAGTTCTCCCGGACTGGAACCAACTAACTATTGCAGACAACCACCGATGGTGTACTCCTACGTTTCCAATGTAGGCGCGCAACGCAACAGGTTTGTTACATATGAGGGCACTGCAGCCTGCGGTTGGATTATCGGCTCAAAAGACTTGACACAGCAAGTACAGATGCAATATCCAGTTTGAATCCTGACCCCATGCTGGTAGACAGGAACGCGCTTCTGATATATTGCCCTTTAGCCCCACTGGGCTTTGCTTTAACAATAGCTTCGACCGCCGCTGCCAGGTTCTCCAAGAGCTTGTCTTTATCAAAACTAATTTTGCCAATGGGCAAATGGATAATAGCTGTTCTATCCAAACGAAATTCAGTTCTACCTTTACGGGCTTCATTCACAACTCGAGCTAGATCCTGAGGTGGTACTACAGTGCCAGACTTGGGATTGGGCATCAAACCTCGCCGCCCTAAAATACGACCGAGCTTGGCGACTTTGGGCATCATATCAGGGGTGGCAATAGATACATCAAATTCAAGCCAGCCACCTTCAATTTGTTTAATAAGCTCGTCTGCTCCAGCATGGTCAGCACCTGCTTCCTCCGCCAACTTTATCCCCTCACCTTGGGTAAAGACGAGCACTCGTGTCTTCTTCCCTAGTCCATTAGGCAGTAGAATTACACCACGCACTTGTTGGTCAGCACTGCGGGGATTGACTCCCATCTTCAAATGGAGCTCAACGGTCTCATCAAATTTGGCGTAGGAAGCCTTCTTAGCTAACTCGACTGCTTCTTCAGGGGAATAGGTCTTCGATTTATCTACAAGTTTACTAGCTTCCTGGTATTTCTTACCATGTTTTGCCACTTACTTATACCCTCAAAATTCTACGAACTTTTAAGAACCTAAATTTATTCTACATCAACTCCCATGCTTCGAGCTGTGCCGGCAACAATGCTTGCCGCCTTATCAATATCAGTCGTATTGAGGTCCTTCATTTTATTTCGTGCGATCTCATAAACTGTATCTCTGCTTATCTTGCCTATTTTCTCGCTTCCGGGATTACCGCTACCCTGTTCCACTCCTAACGCGCGCCGTAATAGATCAGAAACAGGTGGCATCTTGGTCACAAAGCTAAAGGAGCGATCCTCATATACAGTTATCTCAGCAGGAATGATGAAACCTTCTTGAGAAGCAGTTCGCTCATTATAGTCCTTACAAAAAGCCATGATATTAACACCATGCTGCCCTAAAGCAGGCCCCACAGGTGGTGCCGGAGTAGCTTTACCCGCAGATATCTGCAACTTAATGACCGTTTTAACCTTCTTTGCCATTACTGATTCTCTCTTTCATTGCGTTCTGGGCTCCTACCCAGGACACGTTATATCCTTTCTACACCTAAGAGGTCTATTTCCGCGGGCGTTTCCCGGCCGAAGAGCGATAGTAAAACTATTGCCTTACCTTTGCTTAAGTTAACTTGCTCCACTTTGCCGATGAAGTCAATAAAAGGCCCACTCGTTACACGTACACTATCTCCTTCCTCAAAAGTCATTTTAACATCGGTAGGAGCTTCCTCCATGCGTTGCAGGATGGCGTTTGCCTCTTGTGTAGGTAAAGGAACAGGTTTGGTACCAGCGCTCACGAAGCCAGCGACACCAGGGGTGTTGCGTACTATATCCCAGCTATGCTCGTCTAATTTCATATTTACCATGATATAGCCTGGGAAAGCCTTTTTACTTATCGTACGACGCTTTCCAGCTTTGATTTCAATCTCTTTAGCTGTGGGTATCACCACATCAAATATCTTGTCACCTACATCCATATATTTGATACGCTGTTCTAAATTCCTCCTGGCCTGCTCCTCGTGACCCGAAGAGACGTATAATAAGTACCATTCACCATTAATCATTGACTACTAACCACCTAGAAGCAAAAACAGTTTTGTAAAGGCAAAATCCAGAGCACCTAAAATAGCTCCCACAATAGCACACACAATAAGCACTAAAATACTCAACCTTAAGGTTTCCTGCCTTGTTGGCCAGTGTGCTTTTCGCAGTTCAGCTACTACCTCGGTAAAGAAACTGAACCTCGATTTTTTAGCCGGAGCGGACTTAGTACTCGCTTTCTTAGCATAAGTTGTCATAAGTTACTTTGTTTCTCGATGAATAGTGTAGCTACGACAATGAGGACAATACTTACTCAACTCCAGCCGTTGCGGATCATTCTTGCTGTTCTTCGTCGTAGTATATGTTCTCCGCAGACATTGACTGCAAGCTAGGTGGATAATTACGCGTAAATCGCCCTTCTTCTTAGCCACATCTATCTAAAGATCTGCAAAATTTTTAGTGAACCACACTTATGAGATAACCTTGCTAATCACGCCAGCACCGACTGTCTTACCACCCTCCCTGATAGCAAAGCGTAATCCCTCTTCCATAGCTACGGGGTAAATGGTCTTAATCTTCATGTGAGTCAAGCTGTCACCGGGCATAGCCATCTCCACACCCTCAGGAAGACTTATTTCGCCTGTAACGTCCAGAGTTCTGATAAAAAACTGGGGCTTATAACCATTG
>JAUWYE010000184.1 GCA_030615965.1 Dehalococcoidia bacterium
ATCCGTGAACGTTGAGGGAAATACCCTTTACGGTTTAATTCAAACCACGGCGGCTATCAATCCCGGCAACAGCGGTGGCCCACTGGTGAACATGTCTGGTGAGGTGATAGGCATTACCAGCGTTAAGATAGTTGCGTCCGAGGTGGAAGGCATGGGCTTTGCCATAAGCAGTGATGAGGCTAAGCCTATTATCTTGGATCTAATTCGTTATGGTCGCGTGACCTACCCTTGGTTGGGTGTGTGGTCGCGGACAGTGGACCCTTTGCTAGCTGCAGCAATGAACCTTTCTGTGGACAGGGGAGCGCTTATTGTAGAAGTAGTTGCTGACAGCCCTGCAGATACTGCGGGGTTAAGAGAAGATGACATCATCATCCGCTTTGGGGGTCAAGAAGTAAGCAATGTTGCCGACCTCGTCCGAGCCATTCGAGCCAGCGAAATTGGCGAAGAGGTAGAAGTAGTCTTTGTTAGAGGCGAAGATATCAAAACAACCTCAGCGCTACTGGTAGAATACCCGACTCTCTAGGACAAGCTTCCTTCATTCAAATCCCGAATTCAGTAACCAAGACCTCCCTGTTTGGGATTTGGAAATTTGAATTTTGGAATTTGTTTAGGATTTGGGATTTGCCTTTTTGATTGCCAAAGAGACCTCGCTATTCGAGATACGGTGTTTCTCCCCATAAGTCCCATCAGGAGGCAAACCATCGATAAGCTCCTGAGATAAGGTCTCCTGTTTAATATAGTTGGCAAAAGTATTTATTACTTGCTTGATGAGTGGTTCTTTTGTCTGATAATAGGTAATGATGTGGTCTGTGATATCAAACTTGGCATTGCGACGCATATTTTGAAGATGACGCACAAGCTCTCTACTTGCTCCTTCGGCAATTAGCTCAGGGGTCAATTCAATACTTATGGCCACCCGATATCTGGCGTCGTTAGCTACGCTGTAATCTGGCATGTCACAATGCCATTGAGATTCCTCTCGTTCCTTTGCTTCACTCAATACGACGAGTTGCTTAACATTTATCTCTTCCATTACCTCAGTAGCTAAGTTCTCTAAAGCTTTTTTCTCCTCTTCTGTCTTTACCCCGACCACGGCTTTACTCAATGGCTGGCGCACTTTAATCCCCGCCTTAGCTCGTGCCGCCCTGCCCAAGCTGGATATTTTCATAGCGAGCCCGACATCGCTATTCAGCTTGTCATTGATTTTAGCCTCATCCGCTATAGGGAAATCAGTTAGATGGACGCTTTCTCTAGCTTCAGGATTAACAGAGCGAAACAAATTCTGATAAAGCTCTTCAGCAATAAATGGCACAAAGGGAGCCAACAATTGAGATAAAGTCACCAGGCATTGATGTAGCGTAGTATATGCGGCTAATTTATCGGCATCGTTCTCGCTTTTCCAGAATCGGCGGCGGTTTCTTCTCACATACCAGTTAGAGAGATTATCTATAAATCCCTCAATCCTACGTGTCGCAGACGTAGGATTGTAGCTATCCATCAATTTGGAAACCTCGCTTACGAGCCGATTAAGTTCTGAACTAATCCAATTATCCAGCTCCGTGAAAGCTTTTGGCTGATCGCTGTCAGCCGTCAAGGGCTGAGGAACAAAGTAATCGATATTGGCATAAAGAGTAAAAAAGGAATAC
>JAUWYE010000026.1 GCA_030615965.1 Dehalococcoidia bacterium
GGAGCTACGGCAAAAGCGCTAAGCCCCTGACTACATCATTAAGCTCAATCATCTGAGTATAACCTAGAGCAAGCTTAAAATTCGTCAGCACAGAAGGGCCGATAGGCAGTACGCATCACCGCATCCCACAGGGATAAGGCACCGGGCTCAAGTACATCAAGGCACCCCATGCGAGCAGCTTCAGTAGCACTAATCTGGTTAAAAATAATCATCGCTAGGGTACTTACCGGCATCCTTAATTGTGGCGACGTGTTGGTGCGGCAGGCAGAGGCCTCAGTAGCCGAGGTTTCCAGTTGCCAGCGGCCGTGATTC
The DNA here is from genome assembly GCA_030615965.1 of Dehalococcoidia bacterium. Taxonomy (GTDB): domain Bacteria; phylum Chloroflexota; class Dehalococcoidia; order GIF9; family AB-539-J10; genus RBG-13-51-36. The sequence continues at coordinate 313 of JAUWYE010000026.1, forward strand.
CACGGACAAAGTTCATCAAGAACCTCAAAAGTGAGCGTGCCTGCCACAGGGTAGCGCCGCAATGTAAGTGCCCGCTCAACATCAACAATACGAGCCATGATTCCATCACCTAAGGTAACATTGAGCATCCTTGGCTCAAGCAATAGATGAGGTAGAGGGTCATCTGGAGGGACATATTGCCAGATGATATTATCAACAGAGTCCATATGGATAAGATAGCTCCACATCGCCCGATAGGCAGAGGTTTCAAGCCAAACGAGGTCACGGATGATAAGGTTCGGCTCTCGGTGTGCGGGCTGGTTTACTGTTTCAATGGTGTATACCAGATAGCCGAGAGGTTTGCCTTCTTCCTCGTAGACAACCTTACCTAGCACGCCTCCCCAAGGTTTAGGGGGAGGTGTCAGAATATTTCTCTCCCAACGGAGAGGAGTCCGATGTAGATATCCTGTCCGTTCCGCTCGAAAACTCTGGTAAAGCTCCTCCACTAGTCTGAAGTCATCATCGCCTACCTCACGAAAAGCACCTGGGACTGACTGAGCCAGCGTGAACTCTAAGTACTGGGGCTCCACCTTATATGCATTACATGTGGAAACTACGGCATAGCCATAGCGCTGGTAAATAGCCGCTCGCCCTGCCCACAGGATAGCTATTGATTGCTCACCATGTTCGTGAAGGCGCTCAAAGTGGTTGGTAACTAGCTTACGCAGATGGCCACGCCGTCTATAGATGGGGAGTGTAGCCACACCACTAATCGCGGCCACAGGCGTCTCACTACCATTAAAACACATTGTCTCAGGGTATGCGATGTAAGTGGTAGCTATCTTACCATCTTTAAAGACGCATAGTGTATATTCTGGAGGCACACGCTGAGCAAACTGCGGGGACTCTACGAAAGAAGTGCTAACAACACGCGCAAATTCCTCCATTTCATCGGCTCTAGCCGCCCTAATTTCAAGTTTCATGACTCTCCTTCGTAATCTCATATTATTAACATCGTTGACATCTTGGAGATGCCAAAGATTGATTATGGGGCTACGGCAAAAGCTCTAAGCCCCTGACTACATCACTGAGGTCAACAAAGGGTGTACAATCAAGATTCGTCTGCTTGCAATAGGCGAGCAGCTCACCGGTAGCAAAAATATGATGGGCTTGCTTAGCTGGTGAGGTATCAGAGATACCATTCCCGATATATACTACACGATAGTCCCTGCTTAAGAATAACCTAGTATACACCTCTTTGAAACCATCCTGTATCTGGTTGCCCTCCGGTCCTATATACTTGGCCTCAATACCTTCAGGACCGAAATTAGTCTGAGCCGCCAATATGTCAATATTATCTATGCCAATATCCCTTAAAATCGCTTCTATATAGAAAACCAGACCATTGCTTACGATAACAAACCTGAAGCCCTTCCGGCGACAGCAGGCCAGTAGTTTGTGGAACCCGGCTCGTATCTTAACCTTGCTCCTGACAAATTTGAGCAGGGTCTGCCTATCGGCTTTAACCGTGGCAAAAGCCTTGGTATTGAAACGGCCAATAGACATTCTGCCTTCTCTATATTCGGTTAACAATCGTCTCCAATCATCACTGGCAAAGGAATCCAGCAACAGGAAGCCCGTATCCTCCTCGGTGATTGTGCCATCAAAATCACATTGAACCAGGGTTTTCACTGCTTCACATCCTCCCATCCTCGGCTTCAGGCTCAATCTTATGTAATTTATCCTGGCTCTCTATATGGTCGATATAAAGTATCCCCTTTAGATGGTCAAGCTCATGTTCCAGGGCCTGAGCCATGAGACCAGTGCCTTTGAGCCTGATTGCCTTTCCCTGCCGACCCTGTCCCTTGACTGTAACCGAAATCGACCGTTTTATCTCGCCAGCGTAGCCAGGAACACTAAGGCAACCCTCTGTTACCTCCCGCTCCCCAGCGCGTTTTACCATTTTGGGGTTAATAATGACGATAGGCTCCTCACCTGGCATCTGGAGCACTATAACTCGGAGAGGCACGCCAACCTGAGGAGCAGCTAGCCCCACACCATTTGCCTGCTGCATTGTCTCTACCATATCATCAATAAGCTGCTGAATAGAGCTATCGATGGCTCGCACCCTTTTGGCTTTTTGCCTCAGCACAGGGTCAGGAAGATGACGCATTATCCGCATTGCCATTGCCCTGGCTACTCCCTTTTCACATTAACTCGCAGTAGAATCTTCCAAGCAACCTAGTCCAAGGCATAATGTTAGCATACCTGGGATGTGCCGTCCATAGTTAGTTTGGCTGGTGTATCCCTTGTTTGTCCTTAGAAATAGATTATGCTAATATGTTTGAAGGTAAGTCGGGGTGTAGCGCAGCCAGGTAGCGCACCTGAATGGGGTTCAGGTGGTCGTCGGTTCGAATCCGACCACCCCGACCATAGGCACAAGATAAGATGGTCAGACCACCTAATACTTCAGAAGTAGCAAAGGTGGCTGAATCTGAGATAGACCACCTAATACGGTGGAAAAAGGGCGGGTCCGCAAAATGAACAATGGTTATTGGCACAAGACCAGGAGCACCGACAGGGACTTCCCTCAGGTCTCTGGTGAATGGATTTGTACTCACAAAACAAACTGAGGGTAAGAGCTCACGCACAGTAGAGTTCTACTCCGAAAACCTCAAGCGTTTCCTCTGGTATGCCGAAAAGCAAGATTGGCCTGACGATATACGTGTGATTACGGAATGGCATATCCGTGAATTTCTAGGGTATCTTGCCAATGAGAAGTGCCGTTGGGGGCTGAAAGGAAACGGTTCAGAGACTTCTCAAGGCAAAGCGTCTCATACCACTGTCCACCATTACTTCGTGGTACTGGCAAACTTCTTCGGTTGGGTAGTAAGAGAAGGCATCTTGAAAGAAAGCCCGACAGCAAAGATAAAGGTAGCCAAGCCAAAGACAAAGGTTATCAAGCCCTATGACCATCAGGAAATCAGCCGTATGCTGGCTGTCTGCGATAATGATTATGGGCATAATGCAAAGTTCCTGGGTAGTCGTAATAAAGCAATTGTATTGGTTCTTCTTGATACGGGTGTAAGGTTATCAGAATTAATTGGCATGACACTTGAAGATGTCAATACGTCAAACGGCAATATAAGTGTCATGGGAAAAGGAAGCAAAGAAAGAGTAGTGAGGATAGGGAAAGTAGCTCAGAAAGCCCTCTGGCGTTATCTGATACACCGTCCAGATAATGGCTGTCAGGAATTATGGCTTGGTGAAGAAAAGGGGCCGTTAAGCTGTGGTGGTGTTCAGTGTTTGGTGAGAAGGCTAAAAGAAAGGGCTGGAATTAACGGTAGCGGTGGTGTGCACCGCTTCCGGCATACATTTGCATTGAACTTCCTGAGAGTGGACAAAAACGTTTTTAACCTGCAATATTTACTTGGACACTCAGAATTAGAAATGGTAAGACGTTATACGGCTACATTAGGTATGGAAGATGCACTGAAAGCACATGAAAAGGCAAGCCCGGCAGATATACTTGGATTATAGTGAGGTGCGATATGCCGAAGCTTAGTCATCCTAAAATAACTAAGGGAGCCCAAAATTATGGGTAATAAGCAATCACATCAGCAGAGCGAACATCGAAAGCATTTCGGCGAAAAGTTATTGGCTCTACCCGGCATCGGGGACACCATTGATTTAGTAAGGGAACACGCCTGGGTCCGCACAGTTGACGAAGCTAGCAATAAAGGGGTGGAGGGAGAATTGGGAGATGAAGTCAGACAAATCATAAAGAAACCTACAGTTGAAGCTCTTCAAAAATTCTTGAGCCATGAAATTGTCGAAATGTACATGAATGATAACGTCGATGAGTGGTTGGAATTATTGGCGTTTGAAGCCGGTCCCAAAATAGCGGAGCTATGGAACATGTCTGAAGCTGCAGGACAACGTCTGTCTCGTATAATATATTGGGGTGAACATTCGTTAATGGCCGTAGAGGCCAACATCTCACCAGTAGTGCTCTTACTAGAAGAGGAAAAACAACTCCAGATAGTGAAAGATCGTCGCCAGGAACTTCAAGATAAGGGTGTTATCACAATCTCTGCCAATCAAGTCCAGAAAGGACACGTTTACCTTGATGTTACCGAGCTCCCTTACGGTTCATTCCGCTCAGCTTACAAGGTTATCGGTCTTATCCGCAGATACCTTGGGATTAAGAAGAAAGACCTCCAAGCAGGAGCCCCAAGTAGAATTGATACTCAAAAAGCACTCGAAGCTATCTACCTGAAGAACGTTCACAAATCCAGTAAAAGTATAGCGAAGCAACTTGGATTTAGAATCTATAGCGTCGATAATCCCAGTGGCTCTTATCCCCTGCTTCATAAATATCTCAAGCTTGGCAAAGAGATAGAAGAGAGACTAGTCAAACTCGATAAGTTTCTCTCGCGTGTCCCCGCGAGGATTGATATGGAAAAATAAACACGGAATTGTGGCTTAATTTCGCGTCTTAGACAAGCCTTTGCCACCTTCTTCATAATATCCCCAGCAATATGTCTGGGGATATTTCTTTTTACCAAAAGCCTGGAAAGGGGACTCTTTCTGTTCGTGAAGCGGGCAGACGAGGAGGCTTGGCTGTGTTACGGAAGTATGGAAGAGGCTATTTCGCTGAAATCGGCAAGATGGGGCAAGAAGCCATGCGCACTCGTTATCCCAATCAGGCTAGTGCGTGGGGAAAACAGGGTGGCAGACCTAAGAAACTAGAAATCGAGAAAAACATGGGGGAGTGAGGCAAATAAAAGAAATTGGAGGGTGCGGATCCGCCGTTTATGCCTTGCTCCCCCGCCGGAATATATTCATTATAACAAGTATTGTTTAAATTAGGATAGTTTATAAAGAAAAAGCCACCTGCGGTTGTCCACCTCGAAATATCACCGACAAGACAGTCAAGGAGACTCGAAGGGCTTGATATCCTCGCCCGCCTCATCGCCCGGAATATCAGGGCCGAAAGGCCTCCACAGCAGAAAAAGCATAATTCCTGGGGTAAAGATAAATAAATTGCAGATTAACAAGAGACACTTATTCCGAGGCTGTATCTATGTCCTCACCCAATAGTACCAAAATTGGAATACTCACATGCCTGTCTGACGGCCAATGGTGGACCACGCCCGATGTCGCTTTTGTATGTGAATTACAGCTCACAAACGCCTCTGAACTACTCCGGCGTTACCGGAGTCAAAGCCTCGTTGTCCGTCAGCGTAATCCGGACGTACCGCGAGGATATTTGTATCGGCTGACATATATCGGAATGGAGAGGCTCAACTACCTTACATCCTAAATCGTCTGAACGGCTCCGGCTGTAGCCGGACTCCTTCAGACATTGGCTATTTATGCCGGACCTTCCGTTGAATGAGTAGATAACAAGGTTCAGGCCGGGCAACAAATATATATATCGGAGGCGCATAGTGGCTGAAATATCACACGAAAATAGGTTGGAAGTTGCAATGCTCTATCTTAGAGGTAATACCTACAAAGAGATAGAGGCGAAGACAGGATTATCGCACGGAAGTATCAGCAATATCGTAAATAAACTCCTCTCAGGCCAGTTGGTCATACCAGGAGTACCTTCCGACGAGGTAAGTGACCTTCACCAGCTGTCGGTTGACCTCAAGAAAAAGAACCTGGAACCCTCACAGGCTTTGCTCGGCCTTACCTTGTTCGAGAAATTCAACGAACTGGGCATTGTGCCATCCCAATTCGACCAGTGGTCGAAGCTGGTCAAGGTTTGCGTGCCAGACGATTTCCCGGCCAAAGACTTCTTCGAGGCGGCCTTGAATCTCCATAAGCTCGAAGAAGCTGAGGATAAGCCATTCCAGGAAATCGCGCAGGAATACACCAGTATGCTGCAAAAGGTTGGGGAGATGGGGAACGAGGTTGATTCGCTGGACGTGAAAAAGAAGGATCTTGCCGCGGAGGTAGAGTCCCTCACCTCGGAAGTCAGTATTCTGGAACACAAAAAGGAGGAGGCCAAAAGCTCATTGGAGGCTGAGTCTGCTGAGCTGGAACAGGCCAAGAAAATAGTGACGGTTGCTAAAGAAGAGCATACCCAACTCAACGAGGAGGTCGATGACCTCCTCAAGAAGAAAGACAAGTTGCATTCGGAAGTAGGCAGCAAAGAAGAGTCCCTGATAAAGCTCAAGACAATAGGCCTATTGGAGGAAGACCTCCTGCATCTGGTGAAGCTGCTTGCAGGTATGGCTGAGGGGGAGAATGTTGATGCCGACCAGGTCAAAGACGAATTCTTCTTATCGCTCGACCAATTCAAGAATTATTCCGGTCTCCACAAGGCCGTTGAGGAAGAAGAGGGAAACCTTCAGGCCACCGTTAAACAAAAGGCCTTTGTTATGGGCGAAATAGAAGAGCTCGAGAACCGCAAGGCCACGCTCCAGGCGGAAGTAGAAAATACCGCTTCCGGGGCTGCAAAGATGATACAGGAAGCCGGTACGGAAGCTGTTGCCTCCATACGACAGGAAGCGGGCCTCATCAAAGAGGAATTGACATCAATCCTGGAGAAAACCCTAGTTACGGGATTGGCAGTGGGGGAGGCGGCAGGATTGCAGAAGAAGGGAGAGAAGGGCGTCAAAGAGCTCGAGGATCTTGTTGTTGAAGTCAAGCGCCAGTTGGAGAAAAAGTAAATGAAAGAGACAAACTGGGGGAATACATTAGAAGATTTAAGGCATCGACTCGACCTGATACAAAGCCGAGCGCGTGAGGATTCCGTCAAATTCGAGGAACTATGGAGACAGGCTGAATATACCAAGGTACAAATTGTGGCTCATCAGCTCGAATCCAGACGTAAGCATCTGGCCCGCAGCCGAGGGGTTGCATCTCTTGCTGAACCCAAGGAAAGCCTGCCACTGCTAGGAGTGAATGCGGCGTTCTCCATACTGACCGGCATAATAACTAAAGACAGGGATATAGCCATGAACGTCGGCATAGGAGGTTTAAGTGGCGCACTTCTGAGGCTCGGAGAGACCGAATGGGCTGTCTGCCTTGGGAAGCACCTGGCAGTCGCATCCCAAGATCACATCACGCGGGGCGATGTCTGGGTTACGTGGGACAGTCTCCAGGCTGCTCTGCATGAATTAGAGGAGCGTGCTAAAAGCGGTGCACCGCTGGGAAGTCTCGATAACATCATCTCTGAACTGAAGAAAAGTAAAAAACTCCTCTTTGTCATCAGAGCGTCAACAGGTGGAGCGACCAAGTAGTTTTAGTGAACCACGATTTTAGGCCCTATATCCGGCTATAACTGGTCAATGGATGCCAACGGACCTGGCACTTTATTAAAGCAAAAAGTTATCTATACTACTATGATCAATTCACCTTCGAGCTAGTCAAGACATAGAGATACCTGTCTCTGACTGCAACCGAGGCCAACAAATAGCTGCCTCAAATCAGTGCCGTTTCCTCAATATGTCGTTTGATGGTCTTTCATGCCATCTCAATGAGATCTATGATAGTCCCGCCACCCGTCCGGTAACTATCGATTGGTGGTGATATATAGTATTAATACCCTTGACCTTCTGGAGCCTTTCACAGCGGTGTTATCCAATGTCGGGTGGTCGTGGAACAGTATCAAAGTAGGCAGGGTTAACTGGCGGTTCCGGGGGTTGATAGACGAAGGCAGGGGTTTCTCTGCTTAATGTGTCTTTTATAAACTCAAGGGGTACGCAATTGTATACCTAGATACACAAAACTCGGGGCAGAGTCGGGAAGACGCCCAAATGAATAATTTCGGTGAGTTTATGTGTGTGTCCCGATGGTATCAAGAGAGTGTTCGGGATGCGGTCAAAACACCTGCAGACTAAGGGAGTTATCGGGGAATTACGGTCAAGCATATCACATCAGAGTCCGGAAACGGTCAACATTTCGGTCAATATGGTCAGCAGTCCCGTCTGAATGCCAGTCATATAGGGATACTTTTCAATTTCAACATATATGTTGAAACTGAAAAGTGTATCGGGGATAATTCAGCCAATTCCGGCTGTAATTTGTTTGGAAAAAGGTTTTCGGACAGCCTTAAACTTGATACAGAATAGTACATTGACCGTTTGGCAAAACATTAAACGGGACATCTGACCAAAGTAATAAACACCTGATCGGCCTGTATGACCGGATCACAAACGTATTCAAGAGGTCGACTAGTAGACCCCTCAAAGACATATTGATAGGCCGATATTGCAGGTGACTATGGCTATAGTCTATTGGGCCACTCTCTTTTTAGAAAGCCCCGGTACAAAAGGGGCTTTTATCCTATTTGACAACCTAGCTTGATTTTCAGTTTCATTGTCCAACAATTAGTCATAAGGTAAAATTTCAAGAACTAGCTCGTTTTAGAATAGGGGGGATGGCTTGTTAAAATAAGCAACAAAAATATCTCATGCAGGGGGACGGTAAGGTATGGTCCACAAGCTCAAGAAGGAACTGGTAGATGGGAAGCCAATCAAATTATCACTTGGGATACCAGAGGTAGATGACTATCTCAGGTTCCTCGAATACCGATGCCGTCCCAATATCTGGTTAAGCAATGGCCACGACCTGCAGATAATGCTGCTGATAATGCTTAATTAATCAGTTGGTTAGACTCATTTAGATCTTATAAGATTGACTATATCATCATATTGATGACCACACTATCTGGAGTGATGGTCAGTTCGTATCGTTTAGAAATATATGCTAAAATTAATTATATATGTGTACCTATATCTGGCCATCGGTCAACGCCCTTACCACGATTTACTAAGGAGGTCATCGAAATGAGTGACAGCGACGAAGAGAGGAATGAGTTGAGTTCTCATTCAGAAACGCCTGATGATCGAGAAATACGGGAGGCTTGTTCAAGACAGAAACATGCTGAATGGGTAGATGAGTATCCTACGAAAGAAGAGATAGATTTATTGCACTAGATCTCGGTTCAGCCTACTTAATCATTAGTCCACTATGACTAAGTAGGTTCATTTGATTGACAATATGCCTAACGAATAGTAAGATTTAATACATAGATATAGAGTCCTACATTGTATGGAGACTTCCTTGAGACAAGATAAACAGCAAATACAGATTAGAGCGAAAGAGCCTCTGTCTAAGAAAAAACGTATAACAGTTATCCACACGGGTGGTACTATTGGTGGAGAACTCAAAACTGTAGACCGTCACTTGAAAATGACACATGATTGGGGAAATGGCGTCTCTGAATTAGTGGCTCAGAAGTTACCTTTATTCCATCAATATGAACTCAACTATATTACTCCTTTTAGTATATTAAGTGAAAAGCTAATCCCTAGAGATTGGTCAGATATTGCGAGGTCTATAGAGTTTGCAATCCATAGTGGTGTAGATGGCATTGTGGTCACACATGGTACCGATACGATGGCATTTTCTACGGCCGCGATTTCCTTTATGTTGAGAAATCTTCCAATACCAGTCGTGTTTACAGGAGCACTGCGTCCTCTTTCGGATAAACGTTCAGACGCTATGACAAATTTGGTTGATAGTATTATCGTTGCCGGTTATGACAAACTAAAAGGTGTCTATGTAGTGTTTCCAAATGACAGAGGGCTTAACACGATTTTTCAGGGCAACAGGATTGGACAAATTCAACCATTTGGGAAGTCTTTTGAGCATCTTCCAAATAGTATTCTAGGGCATGTAGTAAACGGTAAAGTCAAGTTGACTCGCGACGACGTCTCTTCTCACGATGTCAGAAACGGACTTGTAGTTAAGAGAGAGGTCTGTGAAAAGGTAGCGTTTTTCCATCTGTATCCTGGGTTTGACCCTTGGTATTTGAAGACTGCAATTGATAGAGATATAAAAGCAATACTTTTATATCTCTATCATAGTGGAACAGCTTGTACGAGAGAAATAGCAGGTAAAACTTATTCAATTGCATCTGCTATTCATGATATTTCATTAAAAGAAGTTCTCGTTTTTATTATGCCAAAACCAATTTTAAAAGAGAGGAAATATATCTATCCTACATCGAGGGAAGTAATAAATGCTGGGGGTATTCCTCTACCTCGAATGACTTGGGAAGTTTCACTTGTGAAGCTAATGTGGGCTCTGGGACAAACCAACGACAATCGTGAGATCAAGGCAATCATGACGAGTGACCTCGCAGGTGAAACATTTCGAACTAGTGAAATAAATCACTTAAACAATAATCCAGTGTGGAGATAGAAACCACAAGAGGCAAAATATGGGACGGCAGCTTCTTACGAGCCCAATAGTAGAAGGACCGGCAACAGGACCCCAGGTTATCGTAAGCGATTTCATTGAGGAGTTGGACCCTGAATTAGGTAAAGAATCTTGGTTTTCATGGAGAGTTTGGCTTCAAGGAAACGCCGAATATAATGTCGTTGAAGAAGTAACGGTTTGTATAAAGATAGAAAATCATCAGCTTTTTACCATTAAAGGTATAGAACCGACCAATTTGGATATACCCATGGGGCAAGTAGCAAGCCAGATTTCGCTTGGTGTACCACAAGCAGGTGTGAGCTTTAGTATTTCTAGGCCTTTGGCTAAGAAAGTAATTGCTGCTCACCTGAGTTCTGGGAATGAGATTGAATGGAAATTTCTTGACGTTACCCTTGATTTACGTCACAGTCAGCCTTTAGGTGGTGCATTTGGTATTGAGTTCTTCGAAGGAAGCGAAGTTGAAGAATATCCGGTTCATATATACGTTAGGCCATCATTTTGTAAAGGAAAGAAAGGGAGAGAAACGTGCCATGAGCCTGTTTTCAATAAAGCTGTGGCAACAATCGAGCCTTTTGACCCGCTCTTGGGACGAGGTATTGGCGAGTCGCTTAGAGAGATAAAGTATACGTTTAAGCTTGATGAAGGTCTTCTTTTCAAGAGCGACATCATTGAGAATGTATCGCTAAGACGAGAAACGCTAACACGATTATTTGAAGCGTTCGCATCAGGGTTAACTGAAGACTGTTCAGAGGTGCTTAGGGAAGCTGGGAGGCAAATCGGTTTAGGGTTTACCAGACAAATACAGAAGGTGACATCAAGAGAACTAGAACTTGAGCGTTGGAGCTTATACGACGCGTCAGCTGGGATGGGTAAGCTCTCTTTTCAGCTACAAGATGGTATGCCACGACAAGTTAAGCTTAAGAATTCATTCGAGGCACATGGAAGAGAATCTAAGGTTCCAATATGCTGTTTTTTTGAAGGTTATATTGAAGCTGTCCTCTCAACCATAGTTGGACAAGATTTATCTGTCAAGGAAGTCCAGTGTATTTCACAGGGATATCCCGTTTGTTCATTCAAAGTGGAATAAGAATTTAGGAAGCAGAAAATGAATACTCAAACAGATTATCAGCAAATCATAAGTGTTCTTTGTCAGGAACCGCGGCCAACCGGTTCTCGAAGAAATAGACAGGTCAGTGAATATATCATTTCTAATTTAAGTAAGCAAGGATATAATGTGCAGGTTCAGGACCACCCTTTCGTTGGCTGGGAATTATATGAGGAACCAAAAGTCAGGTTCATCGAACCAAAGCAAAAAGAGGTTCGTACAATTCCAGTAGTGTGGTCGTCACCGATTGAAAAGAGTGAGGTTTTGGGAGAACTAAAGCGCGTCAGAGGTATAAAAACATTCGAAGCCTATCCATGGTTAAGGTTTGCTCTTATAGGTAGCGAAAGTCAAATTTTAGCCTATCTGATTACCAGAGAAGACTTTGTTTGGGCACAACCATTAAATAACCCCAACGGGAAAATTCCATATATCATAATTGACGAAGAAGCCTGCGGCGAGATACTTCAGTGGCAGAAAGGAAGACATCGCATCATGGCGAGCGCCTCCCTAAACTGTAAGAAAGTCCCTGGTCTGACAATGAATAATATCATAGCTACACCTTCAAACGAAGATTGCTCTATCATTATCGCAGCTCACTATGATTCAATGTATAACACAGTAGGTGCCCACGATAATGCTAGTGGTATAGCTGCGTTTCTATCTGTAGCTACCACAAAGCCTAAAGGGGTTAAATTTATTGCATTCGATGCGGAAGAGTGGAATAAATTTGGTGCCTATACTTATGTAAAAAAAGCCAACAGAACTAGAGAGCTACAGCACACTAAGCTTATGATCAACATCGATTCAGTAGGTGTAGGAAGCTTCATATATGTCTTAGTCAGCCCTGAAATAGAGCATGAAGTAAGGCGTGCTATCAATAATACGGTTATAAGCAAAGAGATAAAGATCGGAATTACTGCACGAGATCGATTTCCACAATTTGACTCGTGGCCTTTTATGAGATATGGGGTGCCTGTTATTCAAATAGGGACACAAGGAGAATCTCGCTACGAGTATTTTCATGATGCCAAAGACGTGCCCGACGAAATCGATATTGATCTGATAAATAAATCGGCAAGATTTGTGTCTGAGTTAGCAGGGTCACTCCGAATCTAGAATTGAGGAAACATATTACGATGGGTTGTACAATAGGAGCCGTTCGACGGCATGATAATACGTTAATTCTTTTCAAGAACAGAGATCTAATAAAGGAAAGGCAAAATCCAATTCCATTGATTAAACAAGGCAAGAATCACAGGTACGTCGCATTTGGAGTCGACTCTGAGAACAAGTTGCCAGGCCTATGGGCAGGTGTAAATGACAAAGGTCTAGCTATTGCGGGAGCTGATGGTAATTCCCTGCGTGATTTTGTCGGTGAACAGTATGGTGGTGGTGAAAGAACTTGGGAAGCTTATGAGGAAGTCCTTTCCTTATCAAAATCTGTAGTGGAAGCCTATCCATTATTGTTAGACTTTTACTCTAAGCACAAAATTGGTGGTAGTGGAGATATCATCCTTATAGCTGATACCTCTAGAGTAGCTATATTGGAGTATTCACTGAACGTTTGGGGGATTGAATTCCTGGAAAGTGATCCTCACATAATTCGAACAAATTTCTTCAACATACTTAAGCACCTACGACCTGCACCAGAAGAGTCCAGCGTTCATATGAGTTCATCAGTTAGATTCGAACGAGCTGTTGATCTCCTATCAAAATCTACGGATAACACCACGGTCGAAGATATCAAGGCTCTATGCAGAGATCATGGTCGAGATGCTTCAGCCTTTTCGATTTGCCGCCACGGTGGACCTGGAGAATACCGGACAATGTGTTCTGTAATAATTGAAATTTCATCGGACGAGATAACAGTATATCACGTGGTCAACGGATTCCCTTGTGAGACAGATTACAGCATATTAACTTTAGACATAGACAAAAGTTAATCGCCATACTCTTTTCGGTGTACTACCTCATAGTGGGGCTATGTTACTCTATAAATTTAGTTCTTCATATACAGGACTTAGTTACAGGGCTTAGTGTCACATTCAAGTATTTAGTTACCTCGGAAGAAATCCATCATATTGGCTTATTGTCGCAAACAGTATAAAAATTGGGAGTAAATATTCTAGATTTGACTAGGGGAAAAAGAGGTTACTGAGGTTAAATAAATAAACTTTAAAAACCGTTTTCATGTAAAAACCGGTATTATTGATCTGGAATTATAAAGGGTCTATAATAACTCAAAATGATAATAGATAGAAGACAATATTTGTTAGGTCTTGGGGGAAGATGAAGCATCTGGCAGTTGTTGTAGATTGGTATGGTCCATATTCCTCTGAAAATGCTCTGTTAGCGGCGCGATACGACTATAAATCAGGTTTGTATATCGGAATAGGCAAGCGACGCTATCAGCACGGCCTCCCAGTTCCTCAATATGTCGGTCTTAGCATCAATTTAGGAGCCCGTCTCTCACAACATCACAAACTCCCAGAGATTACGCGGGATGCGAAGATTTGGTTGGGTGAAGTTGCTACAGCAGAAATCGCAGGTCCAAAGCGGAAGTCCACTCCCGAATCCTTGGATGTTGCAGAGTGGCTACACGCCTACTTCTTACGGTTACCACTCAATGAGCGTAAGACATTGAGTCCGCCTCAAAGGGCAGCTACCATTCTAAACCGTTGGTGGCGCACTGACTACGAGACTTTGTGGGTGAAACGGCCACATCCATTGTGGCCCGACCTCTTCGATTATCTGGGACCAACGCTACCTGCGAAGCTTGTCTGGTTCGGTAAAATCCAGAAGCGTGTTAAGCCGCCGTTCCAAACAATCTAGTAGATTGGGATATCTGAAGAATCCTCACGATAAAGGGAGAACAAACCTAAGCGATGTGCTGATTCATCAATCAGGAGACTATAGATATAGTCTCTTCGATGTATCAAAGAAGCCTATGTATGTCTAGTTCGTAGCATCGAAAAGACTATAGACATAGTCTGTTCGATGTATCAAAGAAGTCTATGCCTAGACCGAGTACAGTAATACTCATCAAGATTTGGCTCAATTAGAAGAAGACGAGGCTAATGATATGCGAAGTAACTGGCTCCCAATCAGAATTACTTACTACTGTATGTGAGTAATAAAGGTTGCTTTTTGGTCAAAGTTGTATTAGTATCAGGGAAAACTAGGGCACAGAAGAGTTATTCTGGAAACCAAATGAAGGAGGGAACTTAAAGACGACATTAACCTGAACTAAACTGACTTAGGCCTAGCCTTGCTCCACATCCTCGACCGTTTCCAACCAGGGGTGACCGATTTCCCCGAAATCCGCAAGAGCTAATACAAATGAGGATGCTCTTAAGTATGAGGGATGAATATTAGCTATAGGGCTATAGCGGAACTCTTAAAGGAATTTTTCCAATTACTTAGTAACTGAAAGAGGAATAATTAATTGCTCGTAGTTGTTGGAACTCAGCTTGACAAAGCCCCTAGGTTTTGGGATAGATCGAACGAATGGTATCTACCCCAGGTAACGGCGATGATGGTCTCGTATGCTGACTTCCATAAGAGTAAGTCGAAAAGAAGAGCGGCAATGGAAATAGGACTCCGTGGTTACCTTGGAGTCAATGATAGAATTCTTGTTTATCTTGATAATGGTTCCTTTGCATTTTGGCGCAAGGGAATGGAAAAACCTATTAACGAATACGTCGAATTTGTTAGGGAAGCAAAGCCAGACTGGTATCCAATCCCAGCCGATTATATACCTCATCCCCAACTAAGTACTGACAAACAGAGGGTACTATTTGATCAAACTATGGAGATGAACCTGGAATATGGTAGCCAAGGATTTGTCCCTGTTGTGCATGCAGGGGACTTGTTAGAAGAGTACTTAGAAGCTTTTCAGCGTTATGGACTGTTAACCTGCGCCCAAATTGCTCTAGGTGGCCTTGTGCCACGTCTTCTATCAAGTAGAGGTTCAAAGTCGAGGCGAGAAGTCGTAGATGCAATAAAACAAACAAATGAATGCTTCAATGGCGGTCTTCATGTTTTTGGTATCGGTGGACTTGGAACGCTACATTTAGCGGCGTCATTGGGGGTTTATTCCATAGACTCTGTTGGCTGGCGGAATAGGGCTGCAAGGGGCCTAATATTACTTCCAGGTCGAGGAGAACGAAGTGTTGTTCCTTTAGGTAACTGGCGCGGAGTAGAAATCTCACAAGCTGAACTTAAGATGATTGAGACATGTAAGTGCCTGGCTTGTAAACGCTATGGATTGGCTGGGTTACGAGCATGGAATGCAAGGGGCAATAGTGAAGGGCGAGGAAATGGCACTAGTGGCTTCAATAGGAGAGCTATTCATAACCTGTGGACCCTCCTTAG
>JAUWYE010000107.1 GCA_030615965.1 Dehalococcoidia bacterium
CACCTACCACTGGTATTATTCCCAAAATTGCGCTAATCGCTCCCGAAATGAGAGCCACTACTAACATAATGCCCAGAACCCGCCACCAGTTCTTCTTGACTAGACCTGAGCTCCGTGAGAGGGCGGCTGTTGGGCCAAGACCTTCCAGCAATGCTGCTGGTAAGATAAAACTCCAGCGGATCATAAGGTAAATACTTGCGCAAGAGCCAACCACCACAAGAATCCAGCCGACCCAAGAGAAGATGGCCACAGATACAGAGACTGCAATTATGCCACCGATGGCCAAAAAAGCTAATACACTTGCTCCTATCATGGCCCCTAGTCTTCTCCATGCAAAACCATAAGCTTGACCGATACTTATCCTCTGCCGAAGATATTGCTCCGATACAGCGTGAATCAGAGCCCCTCCCATGAGAATACCACCTAAAATATGAGCCACCACCAGAATTATCAATCCTGCAATGATCCATCCAGTCAAGGCTTCAATCGCCCCCCAAGTCATAATCAGAGGCAGCGAACCAAGACCGGCAATAATCCTAATGACTTCCAGGACCCCCAGTACAATAGCCGCAATAGCCAATAGCTTCCAGAAATTCTTCCCATAGATTCGAAAGGTATCGCCGAGAATGTCTCCAATATTCCTTGGGTTAAGTGTAGTGCTCATGCTGACCTCCTTCATGTTTGATGTTTTCCAACATTCAAATATACAAACCCAGACTTTTCCTAATACGCTCCTCAATCAAAAAGGGCACCGACAATCACCATCAAACAGCGATTCCCATGCCCTTTATTCATCTTCCACCTCATCGTCGCCCAAAACATCCGTGAGCGACCTCTATATCTCTTGTATCACATTGTATCACACCCGTCAACACCTTCAGCGAAGTTTCAGGATAGCTCGAGGGTTTTTCAAGGGATTGGCAAGGCCACTCATAAGGTAAAGATACAGCTAGATGAACCAAGGGATTAAGAAGCCCTTGGTCGCTGGTTCAAATCCCGCCGCTGCCAGCTTTTATATCAGGGGCCCGGAATCAATAGGTTGGCATCTGGGGCAGAAGCAGGTGCCGCGGTTTTGCACCAGGACCCGCTCGATGGTGCTGCCGCAAATGGGGCAGGGTTCGCCTCCTTTATGAGCAACCTTAAAATCGAAATGAGCTGTGCCCAGCTCGCCCTCGGGGCGGACGTAGGTATCCACGCTGGCGCCTTTGCTGCTGATGGCTGCCTGAAGAACTCTGCGGATGCAATGATATAGAGTTTGCACTTCTTCGGGCGACAAGGCGTCTGCTTTTCTCAGGGGGTGAATCCGAGCGGCAAAGAGGGCTTCATCGGCATACATATTACCGATTCCAGCGACAATACCCTGGTCGAGAAGCGCTGCTTTTACGGGGATGTGACGCCGGCTTAATCTTTGCCCCAGAATGCCCGGGGTAAAGCTTTCATCTAGTGGCTCGGGACCTAATTTTCCCACCACAGTATTGGCATCGTCTACCAGCCATATCAACCCCAGTCGGCGCAGGTCGCTGAAAACAAGGCGGTGCCCATTGGAGAGGTGAAAAACCGCCCGGGCATAGTGGTCAACCTGTTTGGGATTTAACAGCAAGACGCCGGTCATCCTGAGATGTATGATCAGTGACCTGCCATTCGATAGGTGAAAGATGAGATACTTTCCCCGGCGTCTCAGGCTTTCTACCTTCTGTCCGATTAATCCGCGGCGGACTTCTTCAGCAGAACCACCGGACACCAGCCCGGCATCAAAGATGGTAACTTGTGTGAAGCTTTGCCCCATGACCCAGGGCGCAAGCTCGTTCTTAATCGTCTCTACCTCAGGCAGTTCAGGCATTTCGAGTTAGTGTAGCAATATGGGGTCGGGAAACTCAATCTGTGGTGCTATATGCGGGAGAGGAATTACAAAGCCGTAGTCAAGTAGTCCCTGAAAGGCCTAGATGGTTCTCCTTGCCGCTGTTGGATAACGGCTAAATCCAGAATATCTTCCCTGAGCTGAGGATCTTCCAACAAACGAGTAATGACCGCCTCCTTCTCAGCTTTGGAAAGCGATTGTATCGCCATCAAATAAACTTCAGCTCTCGATTCAACTGTCTTCATTACCTACCCCCCTTACATCATAGCACAAAAATCACTGACAATCCCTTTATCCGAACCAGCGGAAAACCGAAGTTTTGTTGATGTATGCCTTGTTTTGACATTTGAGTTTTGAATTTGTCCCGACTTTGTCGAGGATGCTCGATGGAATCGGTATTTAGGATTTCTTAATCTATCCCATCTCACCCCAGCTTCTGCCCAGCTTGATATCTATTTTCACAGGGACACGAAGCTCGACAGCCCTGGGCATAAGTTCAGTAACCAGGGACTTCATTTCCTCCACTTCTTTCTCGGGCACCTCGAAGAGCAATTCATCGTGTATTTGTAGCAGCATCTTGCTCTTAAGATTCCGCCTCTCCATTTCTCGATGTAGATTTATCATGGCGATTTTAATGATGTCGGCAGAGCTGCCCTGCACCGGGGCATTTATAGCCATGCGCTCCGCAGCCTCCCTGACCATTCGGTTGTAAGAATTAATTTCGGGGAGGAATCGCCGCCTCCCCAACACTGTCTGGACATAACCCAGCTTGCGGGCTTGCTCCTTGGTGGCCTCAAGATATTCCTTCACCCTGGGATATTTCTCAAAATACAGGGCGATGAATTGAGCGGCTTCCTCCCGGCTGAGGTTGGTAGCTTGCTCCAGTCCATAATCGCTCATGCCATAAACCACTCCGAAATTGACCGTTTTGGCGTTTCGGCGCATCTCGGGAGTCACTTCATCCCTAGGAATGCCGAAGAGTTTAGAGGCGGTCAGGGCATGGATATCCTCGTCCTGGGCAAAGGCGGCAATGAGACCGGGGTCTTGAGAGAGGTGAGCCAAAACTCTGAGGTCAATCTGGGAATAGTCGGCGCTTAAAAGGTATGCCCCAGGCGGAGCTATAATAGCTTTCCGTATCTTATTCCCCATCTCGCCCCTTATAGGTATATTCTGGAGGTTGGGGTCGCTGGAGGACAGCCGCCCGGTAGCCGTGCCTGTCTGGTTGAAATTGGTATGCACCCTCCCCGTCTTATGGTTAATAAGCGCGGGCAGAGCATCAACATAGGTTGACTTGAGCTTACTAAGCTGGCGATACTCCAGTATAAATTCAATTACGGGATGAATGCCTCTCAATGCTTCCATGACCGAGGCTTCTGTGGAGTAGCCGGTTTTTGTTTTGCGAGACTGGGGTAGCTTGAGCTCTTGGAAAAGCACCTTGCCTAATTGCTGGGGAGAATTGATATTAAATTGATGCCCGACACTGCTGTAGATTTCTTTCTCCAGTTTCAACAGTTGCTGGCCTAGTTCCAGAGACATCTCACGGAGCAGATTGGTATCTAAAAGAATGCCATTGCTCTCCATAGCTACCAGAACTGGAATCAAAGCCATCTCCACTTCGGTGAAAAGCTGCCACAGCCCTTGTTGTCGTAGCTCAGTTTCCAAACTCTCCCTTAAACTCCAAACGATATCCACGCTGGCGCAGACATAATCGGCAATTTGGTTCACCCCGATGTAATCGGGGGATAGGGAGCTTTGTTTCTTGCCTGCGCCACTTAATTCCGCGGGGGTCGCTATCTCGACGCCCAGTTTATTAAAGGCCAGCGCTTTAAGACCCAGGCTTTTTTCGCCAAGGAGATAAGCGGCGAGCATGGGGTCGAAATTCAGATTCTCAAGCTTCACCCCACAACCAGCCAACATCGCCATAACATGCTTGCCGTTATAGGCAATTTTGCCTATGCTGACATTTTCTAAAATTGCTTTGAGCCTGGCTGTGACTTGGTTTAGCGGCAACTGCTGCGGCTGATTTAAGCCCTGGTGCCCCAAAGGTATATAAAACGCCTTTCCCCGGGCTGGCGATATCCCGATACCAATCGGGATGCCTACCAAATCGGCCATCGCAGCTTTTTCGCCTGTAGTTTCAACCTCGATGGCGAGGCCTTGTGCTTCTTCCAGTTCGCCTATAAGCTGTTCCAAGGCTGTTTCGCTGTTCACTATGTAGCAACTGACTGCTGATGGATGGGCGGGTACAAGACCCGCCCCTACGGAGAGATGGCTCTCGGCCTTCATTTGGGGCAGTCTGGGAAGCAAATTGATGAACTCAAGCTCCCGGAAAAGCCTTGCCACTTCATTCCGGTCATAATGGCTTACCTGGCAGGTTTTCAAGTCCAGCTTGATGGGAACATCTTTGACTATTGTGGTCAATTCTTTATTCCGGAAAGCCTGAGTGCGATATTCGCGTAGCGTGTTCTGCAGCTTGCTCGGCGTTATATCGTCAATATGGTCGTAGATTCCCTGGAGGTTGCCATATTGCTGAAGTAATTTAGTGGCTGTTTTCTCACCAACGCCTGGCAGGCCAGGTATATTGTCCGAGACATCGCCAGCCAGTGATTTAAGGTCAGCGACTTGTTCTGGTTTGATGCCATATTTCTGCTCTACTGCTTCTTCATCGTAAAGGATGGTATCTGTGAAGGCTCGCCTGGGAGCAAGGGTTTTCACCCGAGGCAAGACAGCTTGCAGCATGTCATTGTCCCCGGTAACAATGATAGTTTCAACGCCCTGCTCATCAGCCTGCTTGCTCAGGGTGCCCAGGACATCGTCGGCCTCGAAGCCGTCGATTTCAAAAACGGGGATATGAAAAGCCTCCACCAACTGGTGAACCTTTTTTATCTGGCCTTTCAATTCCTCGGGCGTGGCCGGGCGCTGCGCTTTGTAGTCCTCGAACATTTCATGCCTGAAGGTCGGGGCAGGGCGGTCAAAGGCCACAGCCCAATGAGTGGGCTTAAAATCAGCAAATACTTTGAGCAAGGTACTGGCAAAGCCATAGACGGCATTTACCAGCTCCCCGGTTTTGGATTGGGTTAGCGGGGGCAGGGCGTGAAAAGCGCGGTGCACCAGGGCATTGCCGTCAAAAAGCAGCAAAAGCGGTTTCTCTTCCTTTGCCATAGCCTTATTATACTATGGCTCCACCGAAACTCTAAACAAAAGAAAGGAGAAATTTAATTCCTCTCATCGAATTCCCAGTGACCAAAACGTGAGGGTCTTGAATTTCGAGCCGACGTGACCAGGGCTTTGTGCATAATTTGGGATAATGCTAGCTTTCGCCAGGGAAATCCGGCGTAAGGTCTGATACTAAGTGATTACTCAAAACATGATAAAATCATGCCAGAAAGCTTGACAAATGGCACGCACCACTCATATTAATACAACCAGGCGTAACCGTTTCTGGGAGATAGACCTCTTACGCACCATCGCCATAGTAGGTATGATAACCTTCCATACGCTCGATCTACTTTACTTTTTTGATCTCTATCCCACCAATATGCTCTATGGGCCCTGGTGGTGGTGGACCAGAAGAGTGAACGCTGGAATTTTCATTTTCCTCGCCGGAGTAGCGCTCACAATCACCTATTCCAGAGGGAAGATAATGTCAGGGTTTATGCTCAGAGGCCTGAAAATATTCGGATGGGGCATGGCGCTTACTCTGATTACATTGCTAATCTCCAGAACA
>JAUWYE010000052.1 GCA_030615965.1 Dehalococcoidia bacterium
CTGGCGGGTCACTGAATATGCATCCAGGTGCTGTTTAGCCCGTGGAGTTAAGTAAACGAAGCGTTGCTTTCTACCTTTACCGGTAATAAAAATCCGCCCGCTATCGTCGATTTGACTACGATTTAGATTGCATAGCTCAGAGATGCGCATGCCAGTAGCAAATAGCACTTCCAGCATGGCGCGGTTCCTTAAAGCCGTTTTGATATTTGACTCTAAGGAACTTGGCGCTTCAATCAGTCTAATCAAATCCCCAAGCTCAGCTACTTGGGGATGTTTTCTTCCAGCCTTGGTTAATTTCACCGCTTCAGGCGGCAAGGGACAAGAGTAGTCAATGTCAATTAAGTAGCGCAGGTAAGCCCTCAGCGCTGACAGCATGCGGTTTATAGATTGGGAATCAAGCTGTTTTTCGCCTTGCTTTCCCAGACTCGCTGTTTTGCGATCACGCGAAACTAGATACGCTTTGTAGTAGGTGATAGCGCGCTTATCAACCTTGTCAAACTCAATGTTGCTTTCATCTAGGAAATTGCTGAAAACATTTAAATCTCGTTCGTAGTTGTAAATTGTCTCAAGAGAATACTTATTAGCCTGAAGATTTAAAAGAAAGTCATCAATGTGCGGCAGCATTTTAAATTGGTCCTTTTTCCTGCGCGCTGCGCAATATGTCACCTTGATCATCCCGGCAGGTAAATTCTATGGCTCGCTTCTCATCTGGCACTATTAGAATCTTAGAATTTGTCAGCATCTGTAAGTTCCACCACAGCTTATAAGGAGAGATAGTGCCTACTTCGGCAAACAAATCTGTGTAGCCGTTCTTATAGATGCCTAAATCAGCACGTCCTTTATTGAGGAACGGTTCAGGAATTACCTCGAATCCCTTATCTTCAAAGTATTCAGTAATCACGTCCATCATTCTTCTGTGCCAGCTACCACCATGGCGTGCGGATTTTTTAACGCCATGCTTCTGGGTCAAATTATCCCATAAGTCATGCCCCTCTCTAGCAATAAATTCCTTTGCTTTAATTTTGCCTGTAATAATCAAGAGAGCCATTTTCCTAAAAGTATATGGACATTCATCACACCCGGGTACTTTTTCCGCGGGTCCTGGCACGATAACCTGCCTCAGCCATTCGATCTCAAGATTGATAGCTTCCTCAACAATATGCCAAGGCAATCCCGTTTCTGCGAACTTCTTATCTATGTTTGCCACTTATAATTATCACCAGTTGCATCCTTATCTATTTTCTAGTGTGAAAAGCCTTATGAACTTCCTTTAAATGTTTGTTAGTGACATGGGTGTAAACTTGAGTGGTTCTTATGCTTTCATGGCCTAGCATTTCTTGAACAGAGCGAAGATCAGCCCCACTTATTAGCAAGTCTGTGGCGAAAGAGTGTCTCAGGGTATGAGGGTTTACTTTGATTGGTAAGCCAGATCTTCTTGCATATTTCGCAACAATTTTTTGGATAGACCTTGCCGTCAGTCGCATCTTTTCACCGTTCTTTTGGGTGTCTACTGCACCGCTATATCGGATAAACAACGGCCTGAAATAATCTCGACGCGATTGCAAGTAGCGCTTAATCCATTGGACAGCCGTATCTGATAAGAAAACTACTCGTAGTTTGTTTCCCTTGCCTTTGATACCAAATTCTTGGCGGTCAAAGTCTATCTGGTCACGATTTAAACTCACCAATTCTGATACCCTTAGTCCTGTGCTAAACAAAGTCTCCAAGATAGCTTTATCCCGCAACCCTATCTTATTTGATATTTGCGGGCTGTTTAACAGTCTTTCTATTTGCTCCGAGTCCAAAAAACTAACGGAACGGGTGCTCTGTTTTGGAAGTTCTATCTTGTCAGGGGACAGAGTGGGTATGTCACGCTGAACTAACAGATAACGCAGAAAAGCTCTCAATGCAACAATATAGTAACTTTGAGAGACTCTCTTTAGTTGCGCGCCATTTCGATTACGAAAGTAAGCCAAATATAACCTGTATCTTCTAATAAGCTCCAAGTCTATGTCTTCGGGTTTGGTGATAGAAGAATTTTCACTGAGCCAGCCGTAGAAATGCTTCAGATAATGTCTGTAGGCACGAATAGTAAGAGGTGAACATCCCTTTTCGATTTCTAGGTGTTCCAAGAACTCGGTGATTAGTGAGTCTAGGTTCATGTCTCGCTTTGATACTCCTGCTTTGGTCTTCCTTCAGTTCGCAAAAGAGCCGTTATGCGAACCAATTTTATATTAATACTTTTGTGCTCTCTTGTCAACGATTTACGTTTCTTGATACGATTATTGATACCTTCACCTCCTTTGGTTCAAGGTTTGAGCTGAGACAGCATCAAGTCCATGGCAAATTGCTAAACAATGTTACAATAAACACTCCGAAAGATAGCAGCACCATGATTAAAGAAAACGTGGGGGAAATATTAGCTGAACTCCCTGACGGAGTCGAGGTGGTGGCAGCAGCAAAAACAAGAACACCTGAGGAAGTCCTGGAGGCTGTTCAGGCGGGAATAAAAATCATTGGAGAAAATTATGTCAAGGAAGCAAAGGAAGCATATGAGCTGGTGGGAAAGAGAGCAAAATGGCATTTTATTGGAACCTTTCAAAAGCATAATGTCAGGAGAAAGGTGCTGGAAATATTCGACATGATAGAAAGTGTCGATTCTTTGGAAATAGCCAGGGAAATTGATAGAAGGTGTGCTCAAATTGGCAAAATAATGCCAATATTGATTGAGGTAAACAGTGGCAAAGAGCCACAGAAATCAGGAGTGCTGCCAGAGGATGTGGAACAATTAATAGGAGAAATATCCGGTCTTAGAAATATCAAGGTGATGGGCCTTATGACCATGGGGCCCCGTTTTGGAAACCCTGAAGACTCCAGGCCTTATTTTGTGGAGACAAGAAGGATATTTGAAAAAATTAAAGGGCTGAAGTTGCCCAGTGTAGAGATGAGATATCTTTCCATGGGCATGACTAATTCTTATAAAGTTGCCCTGGAGGAAGGCGCCAATAGAATCAGAATAGGCACTAAGATATTTGGCGAGAGGGTTGGTTCCTTATAATTCAATTGCTAGCCCTGCGCCGCACTCTAAAGCTTTGTCTTTAAATAAATCTCTTATCTCCTGCTTGTACGTGGTGCAATGACAGGGGCAAATCAACGATAAGCCACGGAAAGCCTCAAAATTATGAAATCCATGAAATCCACCGGCAATTCCATAGAGCTCCCCAAACTTTGCAGCAGCGGCGAGAATGCTTTCCATCCCAGGGTGAGCACAACCTGTAAGTAAAAATATCCCCGTATCCGTTTTGAGGGCCAGGGATTGCTCTACTCCTTCGAGTTCACCAGTCGAGAAGATGTTTTCACGGATTTGAACGGAATCTTTAACCATGGTTACCTTTCTTCCTGGAAATGCTCTCTTAAAGGAACTTGGGAGGTAAAGTTCAGCAATCCCATTTATTCTAAGGATTTCAGAAAGTCCTCCAGTATGGTCGCCATGGGCATGTGAGATTACGATTATACTTATGTCCTGCGGGTCAATATTAAGCTCTTTCATATTATGTAATAATGTAGGACCATCGGCACCTGTATCAAACAAGAGCGGTGATACTTCTGCATCTTCAATAAGGGCAGAAAATCCCCAACCTCGTCTTAGACCCACTTTTCTTACTTCATTGTCGTAAACAATTGTAATTTTCATTTTCTAATAAGAGACTGCGTTCAATGACTCTATTTAACTCACTCCCCTAAAGATGACGAGCTATCTTCTTTAGAAGCTCGTCCATTCCCCATCCTTTGGCAGCAGAGATGAGAACAATGCCCTCGTTCGGCAACAAGATTTCTTCCTCGAAGTAAGGAATAGCAGTTAATGCATTCAATTCTGCCTCGCTGCTTAAAGCCAGGTCTAGCTTGTTGAATACTGTAAATTTTGGTTTATTTTCCAGATTTAGCTCGCTGAGTATCTTTTCTACTGTGAGGCACTGATTAGCAGCATTCTTGTGTGTTATGTCAACTATATGTAGAAGTAAATCAGCTTCATCCAGTTCCTCTAAAGTGGCTCGGAAGGCGGCGATTATTGAAGGCGGAAGTTTGTGAATAAAGCCAACGGTATCGGTGATTAGAAATTGTTGCCCAGTGGGTAGAGCCAGCCGCCGAGTCACAGGATCCAAAGTAGAAAAGAGCCTATCTTCCACATCCACAGTGGCCTTGCTTAAGGTGTTAAACAGAGTGCTCTTACCGGCATTAGTATAACCAACGAGGGCTACGATGGGCGTGCCGGTCTCCTTACGGCGTCTCCTGTAAAGTGCTCGATGCTTCCTGACACTTTCTATTTTATGCTGAAGGAGATTGATACGCTTATAGATAAGGCGGCGATCGGTTTCCAATTGTGCCTCGCCGGGACCTCTGGTGCCGATGCCACCGCCAAGTCGCTCTAAATGGCGCCACTGCCCGACAAGCCGGGGCAGAAGATATTGGTGCTGGGCCAGGTCAACCTGGAGTTTTCCTTCATGGGTTCGAGCTTTTCGGGCGAATATGTGTAAAATCAGAGCGCTGCGGTCAATAACTTTGACTCCCAATGCCTCTTCGAGATTTCTTTGCTGCCTCGGCGACAGCTCATCATCAAAGATTACTGTGTCGTACTGAGTTTGCTCTTTGAGGCTAATTAGCTCCCCAATTTTACCCTTACCTATATAATAGGTAGGCGAAGGCGCGTCAAGCTTCTGAGTTAACATACCTACTACATTGGCGCCTGCTGTTTTAGTCAGATGGGATAGCTCCTGTAAAGAATCTGTAACTGACCAATCATGGTTGGAGACCTTGCTTCCCACCCCGACGAGGAATGCTTGTTCTGTTTTAGCTTCGGTAGTAAAAAATTTTTGCTTTATCTCCTTCTCCTACACACAATCGGGATTGCTTCGTCGCTAACGCTCCTCGCAATGACAATTTCGGGCGTGCCAAGCCAACAGACGACCCATCCCCTGTTCCAGACAGTCATCGGAAATGGTCAGGGAAAGTCTGATGTAACCCTCTCCCTCCTTCCCATAGCCAGTTCCCGGGGTTACCGCTATCCCGGCTTCGTCCAGCAATTTCTTGGTAAAATCCATAGATGTATACCCCTGGGGAATCTTAGCCCAGATATAAAAGGTTGCCTTGGGTATTCTGGCCTTCAGCCCTATCTCATTAAGGACTTTTAGCAACTTATCTCGGCGCCGTTGAAAAATAGTATTATGCTCAGCGATGTGTTCCTGGGAACCGAGCAGAGCCTCCACAGCAGCATATTGAATTGCCTGGGGAATGCCTGAATCCAGGTTGGATTTAACTCTAAATAAGGCATCCACCATGTCAGCATTACCTACCACCATGCCTATTCGCCACCCTGTCATGTGATAAGTTTTGGATAGGGAATGAAATTCCACACCTATTTTCTTTGCCCCAGGTGTCTGCATGAAGCTCGGTGGCTTGTAGCCATCAAAGGCAACTTCGGTATAAGGAGCGTCATGGCAGATTGCTAAGTCGTGTTGCTGTGCGAAATGCACTGCTTTCCCAAAGAAATCAAGGCCAGCTATAGCGCCGGTGGGATTGTTTGGGTAGTTAAGCCACATAAGCTTTGCCTTATCGGCTACCTTGGCTGGAATAGCTTTAAAATCAGGCAGAAAATCGTTTTCTTCCTTCAAAGGCATAAAGTAAGGCTCGCCACCGGCTAATATAGTGCCCAGAGAAAATGGTGGATAGCCCGGGTCGGGCACCAAAGCCAGATCACCAGGCTCAATAAAGCATAAAGCCATATGCCCGATCCCCTCCTTGGAGCCAATAAGCGGCAGCACTTCTTTATCCGGATCCAGGGTAACGCCAAAGCGTCTCTCATACCACTCAGCAATGGCCTGACGAAGTTCGGGCAAGCCGGCGGTTTCAGAGTAACGATGGTTTGTAGGGTCACGTGCTGCCTGGCACATATATTCGATGATATGAGACGGCGTGGGTAAATCAGGATCACCAATAGCAAAGCTGATTATGTCCTCTCCTCTAGCCCGAAGCTCAGCAATTTTCTGATTTATCTCCACGAAAAGATACGGAGGTAATCTATTAAGCCTTTTGGCTAATTCCATCAGCTCTTTCCTTCAAGCCATTCGCCAGTGAAAACTTCCTCCACTGGGCCGGTAAGTAACACCTCCCCTACCCTATCCCAGGATATGGTCAAAGTCCCACCTTTAAGTATTATGTCAACCTGCGGCTCTACGTAGTCCAATAATTGAGCGGCCACAGCTATGGCGCAAGCACCACTACCACAGGCTAGAGTTTCTCCAACACCCCGCTCCCACACCCTGGCTTCTATCTTCACCCTGCTCAAGACCCTGGCTACCTCAAAATTAGTCCTTTGGGGGAACATAGGATGCCTCTCTACTTTCGGTCCTAGCTCAGCCAAGGGAAAATCAGCAATTGGCCGGGATAAAAAGCTCACGGCGTGGGGATTTCCCATAGATAGAAGAGCCAAAGTCAACTCTTTTCCGTTTATCACTAAAGGATAATCCAATATTGGTATTATGTCAACTTTACCTTTAACGGGAATGTGCTCCGGTTGGAATTGGGGCAGGCCCATATTTACCTCGACCCGGTTGATCTTATTCCCCGACATATAAGCTTTAACTTTTCTTACGCCTGGCAAAGTCTCTATGGTCAGAGAGCGATTGCCCCGATTGCATCGGGGCTCCGCTTGCGATGATATTTTGCCAATCAAGCCTTTCTCAATAGCATATCTGGCAAAACATCTCAGCCCATTGCCGGAAACCTCGGCCTCAGAACCGTCGGAATTAAAAATACGCATCTTTAAATCAGCGATGGTCGAATCCTGCACCAGTATCAAGCCGTCAGCTCCTATGCCAAAGTGACGGTCACACATAGCTCGGGCCAATTCTCCCCAATCACCTTCTCCTGGTCCTGTGAGGGTATCTACCAGGATGAAGTCGTTCCCCGTGGCTTGTAACTTGGAGATTTTCATGATATGAAGCTTTCTATGAGACCCTTCACTTTGTTCAGGGCGGCAATGCTGGCTTTGGCTTCTGCCTCGCTGGCATCAAACCAGTGAATTCTGTTATCGCTGAGGCGAAACCAGGCATACTGGTGGCGAGCCAGTCGATGGGTTTCATATTTTATTTTATCAATAGCCTGAGGCAAAGTCATCTCGCCTCGAAGAAACTGTCCTATTTGCTTGTAACCTATTCCCGACATAGAAGGCAAGGAAGGGCTATAACTTTTTTTCAATAGCTGTTCCACTTCTTCAACCAATCCCATTTGTATCATTTTATCAACCCGCCAATCAATCCTTCTATATAGCTCGCTTCTTTCTCGGGTTAAACCGATGAGCAGGATGGGGAAACCTGGTGCCTCTTTGCGCTGTAATTGAGAAGGAGGCTGCCCTGTCGTATGATAGATTTCCAGGGCCCTTATAATGCGGCGGGTATTACTGGGATTGATTTTTGCTGCCGCCGTAGGGTCAATATCCTGCAATTCCTGATAAAGGCTTTGGCTACCTTCTTGCGCTGCTCTGGTTTCTAACTGGCGTCTTCGCTGTTGGTCAGGTGGCACCTGAGGTATTTTCCATCCCTCTACTAACGACCACACATAAAGGCCGCTGCCACCGACCAGTAAAGGCAATTTGCCTTTCTGCTGAATGGCTTTCAGCGCCTCAATGGCTAGTTGATGATACATAGCCAGGCTGAAATCCTCGTCAGGCTCGATTACATCGATGACATGGTGAGGGACCGATGCCCTCTCAGCCGGACTCGGTTTATTAGTGCCAATATCCATATACCGATAGACCTGGCGGCTATCGGCGCCTATTATCTCTACGGGAAAGCATTGAGCAAGGTGCAGGGCAAGCTCGCTTTTCCCTACAGCAGTGGGACCAACAATGGCAATCACTGGCTACTGACTACTTTATTCTTCCCTTGATTTCAGCGGTTTGCTCAACAATACTCGCGAATTCTTCAGCTTTGAGGCTGGCTCCGCCAACCAGGGCACCATCGATTTCTGGATGGGAAATAAACTCAGCAATGTTAGCACGGGTAACACTGCCGCCATAAAGGATGCGTAAATTCTGGGCTATACTCTTATTCCATAGCTTAGCCAGAACATCACGAATAAACTGGATAGTAGCTGCTGCCTGCTCGCCGCTTGCCGCCTTACCTGTGCCAATAGCCCAAACTGGTTCGTAGGCAACTACTAAATTGGAGACAGGCTCTGCACCATTCAAAGCTGCCGTCACCTGCCTATTAACCACCTCCTCTGTCTTGCCAGCTTCATTCTCGGCAAGCCTCTCCCCGACACACAAGATAGGCTTAAGCTTGTTTGTCAAAGCCACCTTGACTTTCTTGTTAACTATTTCGTCAGTTTCCCCAAAATACCATCTCCGTTCAGAATGTCCCAGTATGACAAATTCACACAACTCGCGGAGCATCAGCGGGGATATCTCACCGGTGTAAGCCCCTGCAGTCTCGAAATACATATTCTGTGCACCGAGCTTAATAGACGAACCCCGGAGCATCATATTTACGGCAACTAAAGATACGAATGGCGGACACAGTACCTTTTCCACTCCTTCTATCCTGTCCAGTTTCTCAAGCATCTCGAAAATAAGCTGTTCAGCTTCAGTAACCGTGGTATTCATTTTCCAGTTGCCAGCAACAAAAGGGATTCGCATTTCACAATCTCCTGTTATTTCTTATCTAACAAAACCTCCACGCCAGGTAAGGTAACGCCCTCCAAAAACCTCAGGCTGGCACCACCTCCTGTGGAAACATGGGTCATCTTATCAGTTAATCCCATTTCTTGAACTATTTCAGCAGAAGAGCCACCGCCAATAATAGTAGTGGCATTGAGGGTAGATAGAAAACTGGCTATGGACCTGGTTCCCTGAGCAAATTGAGGTATTTCATAAATCCCCATAGGGCCATTCCACGTGATGGTACGACATTTTCTTAGCTCACTGTAAAAAAGCTCAATGGATTGAGGGCCAATATCTACGATGTGGCTACCCGATGGTATATTAGTTGTTGGCACTACTCTAGTTGGGGCTCCGGCTTTGATTTCTTCCGCCACAACTGCATCAATGGGTAGCAAAAATGGCATTTTCCATTCCTCGGCTTCCTGTAACAATTTTTTGGCCAGGCCCAACTTATCGTCCTCTGTTAAAGAATACCCTACCTCATATCCTTGTGTCTTTAAGAAGGTAGCGGCCATGCCACCACCAACCAGCAACATGTCAACCCTTCTTAGCATATTTTGCAACAGCTCTATCTTATCGCTCACCTTAGCACCACCTATAAGGCAGGCCAAGGGTCGCTCTGGATTGTGCAAGAGCCTCTCCATAACCTCTAGCTCTTTTTTCATTAAAAAGCCAGCCACCGCGGGCAAGTATTTAGCTACACCTACAGTAGAAGCGTGAGCCCGGTGAGCAGTGCCGAAGGCATCATTAACATAAATATCAGCTAGCCTGGCTAGCTTCCGGGCAAAGTTGGCATCATCTGCTTCCTCTTCGGGATGAAAGCGCGGATTTTCCAAAACCAAAATATCGCCCTCTTTGAGTGTTCCTACTTTGCTTTCTACTTCCTGACCTACACAATCGGACGCTGTGCTGACAGGCAAGCCCATAAGCTGTGACAACCTCTGCGCTATTGGCGCCATCCGCAAATTTTCAACTACTCTGCCTCTAGGGCGTCCTAAATGAGAGCAGAGGATTACCTTGGCTTTATGGTCAACGAGATATTTGATAGTAGGTAGTGAAGCTCGGATGCGGCTATCATCGCTAATGGCGCCGGTGTTTATATTTAGTGGAACATTAAAATCAGCCCTGAGTAGAACCTTCTTGCCGTTAACCTCTATATCTTCAACAGTCGTTTTCGACATTTTCCCTCCTAGAGGTCGCGCTTAAATAGAAAACAAGCTGTCTCTTTAAGCGGAGCTTGCTTGGATGTGTCAAGCCGAGTAGCCTCGAGCTGTGCCAAAGCTTTGTAATAGTATTGCTCAGCCAAATTCTCAGCATAATCCCTAGCGCCTAAGTGGTCCAGAATCTTCGTAACCTCCGTGATATCTTCGCCCTCGATAGATTTTTGAGAATAAAGCTTCTCGAGTCTCTTTCTTGCCGCACCCTCACTATTTTGCAATCCGTAAACTACGGGCAAACTTTTCTTCCTCTGAGAGATATCGCTAGCAGATTTACCAATGCTTTCCTCCATTCCCCAAATTCCCAATATGTCATCATAAATCTGATAGGCTATGCCTAATTCTTTGCCGAACAGGTGAAAAAAATCCACCAACTTACTATCTTCGCTGCCCAGGTATGCTCCCAAAGAAGTCGATACGGCAAACAGGGCTGCTGTCTTTTTGGCTGCCATGTCAAGGTAATCCTCGATGGTGGTGTCGAGACGGTTCTCATATTCGACGTCTAAGTATTGTCCCTCACAAAGTTCCAAACAAGCCAGGCTCAACATTTTAGTGGAACTAGCGATCTTTTCATCAGCTATCCCCTTTTCTTTTAGTTTAAGCAACGCTAAATAAGCTAGAGTGAACATGGCATCGCCGGCGTTTATCGCTTGAGACTGACCCCATAATTTCCATACAGTTGGCCGATGATGACGTTCATAGCTAGCATCTTCTATATCGTCATGGATTAAAGAAAAATTGTGGATGAGCTCGACGGCTGTTGCGGCGGGCATTACCTGCGAAATGTCACCCCCCACCGCTTGACAACTAACAAGGCAAAGGGTAGAGCGAATAAATTTGCCCGATTCTCTGCTACAGGAATGTCCATGCTCATCCTGCCAGCCCATATGATATCGTAGCATATTACAAAGAACTGAAGGACAGCTATCGATAACCTTCTTTAACTCAACTCGCACTGTGTCGCGATAAGATGTGAAGGACTCAGGCAAGCTATATTTTATGCCCATAAAAGCCAATCCATATTAACGGCTAAGAAAGCAGATTGTCAACTAAGTGGGCTTTGTGCCCTGCTGCCAAAGTCTTTGTAGAAAGGGCCAAAGGTAGCCATAACGTACAAGATAACTGCCAACGGAAAGCTTGATAAAACCCTATCAGCACGCTATAATTAGCACTTTGGTAGCAAGAGTGCTAATTACAGGAGGCAAGTAGATGAATTGTATTGTGTGCGGGAATCCATTGCTTTTTGACAGGGTTGTTTTCCATTGTTCCTGTGGTGCCTTTGTGCACGCCTACTGTTGGGATGAGCATGTATTGCAAGCTCATCGACCATCCTTTGAGATAGGTAGCGTCAATTTGGATGGCGAATTTAGAGCAAGAGAGAGCAAAAT
>JAUWYE010000014.1 GCA_030615965.1 Dehalococcoidia bacterium
TGAGATGGTCAAAACCTTTATCCACCCGGTAGGAGATCGCCCGGTTCGTGAACAAAGATGCAAAGCAGTTCATGACCTTATCCAAGAGGTCATTTTCTCCACGCACGTTCAAATAACTCGTTTGCTGTCCAGCAAATGAGGCTGTAGGCAAATCTTCGGCAGTAGCACTGCTTCTCACAGCAACATCGACGTTCTTTCCAAATCTCTCTTCCATCTTTCGATAGCAAATTCCTATCTCTTCTTCTAATTCTTTAGGGCAGGGAGAATTTGCTATCAAATTCCTTATCTTTTCGCCCCTCTCCGCCAAATTTTCCATATCATGTGTATCCAGACCCGCTAGAGTGTCTTGGATTTTTTGGCTTATGCCTGCCTTCTCTACCACATACTTATATGCCTCAGCAGTAATAGCAAACCCAGGGGGAATGTTTACCCCTTTCTCACCCAGATTTCTTATCATTTCACCAAGAGAGGCGTTTTTACCACCGACTAAAGCTATGTCCCTTGCTTCAACTTCCTCAAACCATTTCACAAACTTCATGATTCTTCCTCCGCTTTACAAAGTATGGTCATATTCGCACATGCCATCTCAGTTAAATCTGCATCCTTGCTTACAGGCAGTTAAGCTGAAAACCAAAGCTACATTATATCATGTTCCAGCAAGGCCAAAAGAAGAGGGATTTTTGCCTCCCCTGCTTGGCTCTACTGCGGTCAGCCTATCCTCCTGCCATCTGCTGCAGCGCCATTTTAATCTTCTCTTCTAAGCTTAGCTCCTCAGAATCTGGAAGCTTAGAGATAGCTTTGGTGGCTTCCGTTAAGGAGTAGCCCAAGCCAGTTAAAGCAGCTATGACATCGGCACTCTCCGGGGCCAAGGGCAGGGCTACCTCTTTCCACTCCTTTTCCAACTTGCCTCTGAGTTCAACGACAAGGCGGCTGGCCATTTTTTTACCGATGCCAGGCGCCTGGCTGATGAGGTCGCTATCGCCGCTGGTTATAGCCATGACAAGTTGTTCAGGATTCAAAGCCGAGAGTAGGGCTAAAGCCACCTTAGAACCAACTCCTGAGACGGAAATAAGGTTTTTGAACAGAGCTAATTCCTCGCTTGAGGCAAAACCGTAAAGAGAAACGTTATCCTCTCTCACGTGGAGATGGGTATAGAGGGAGACCCTGCCTTTAACAGCTCCTAATTGGCTTAAAGTTGAGCCGGGGACATATACCCGAAAACCTATTCCGCCGACATTAATGATAACGGAGTCGTTACCACGATATTCCAGTATTCCTTCTAATGTAGCTATCATTTCGGCGTATGTTCAGTGAGCCATTGGTTAAGGCGCCTCTGCTGAATGTGGCACATGGCTACAGCCAATGCATCTGCAGCATCGCTAGGCTGAGGTAGCTCAGAGAGCCTGAGCTGGACTCTTACCATTTCTTGAACCTGTTGTTTATCGCTTTGCCCATAGCTGGTTATTTGCTGCTTTATCTTGGCTGGTGAGTAATAGTAGACGGGCAATCCCTGGTTGACTGCTGCCAGGATAGCTATAGCTTGTGCTCTGCCAATAGCGAACGCTGACTTTACGTTGTGGCCGATAAAGGGCTCTTCAATGGCTACTTCGCTTGGTTTATGCTTAGCGATAATTTTGCTTAATTCATTGTAGAGAGAGCGCAGTCTTTCCTCCATAGGAAGCCGGGATGGGAGATTGATTACTCCGCAATCTACCATATGCATTTCTTCCTCGCCATCTACTACACCATAGCCTGAATTTATAGTACCAGGGTCAACGCCGAGAATGCGCATGTTAGGTTTGACTGCGCAACCTTTCTAAAGTAGCCTCAGAAAAATCGATATTGGAGAAAACACGCTGTACATCGTCTAATCCTTCTAGCTCGTCGAGGAACTTCAGGGCCTGAACTGCTTTATTTTCCTCCAGCAACACTGTAGTTTTAGGCGTTAGCGAGAGCTCCGCCGAAATCACATGCTCTTTCTCTTCAATAACCTTTCTTACTTTTTCTAAATCCTGTGGTTGCGTGTAAATTTCCACATAACCCTTTTCGGTCTTAAAATCTTCAGCCCCGGCATCGATAGCTCGTAGCTCTATTCCTTCGGCATCTGAAGCATTGCTTTCTACAGTGATCACTCCTCTACTCTCAAAGAGCCAGGAGACACAACCACTCTCACCAAGATTAGCACCGTGGCGGGTGAAGAGACGGCGCACATCCTGAATGGCACGATTACGGTTATCGGTCAAGGCTTCCACCAAAACTGCTATCCCGCTTGGCCCATAGCCTTCGAGTTTCACCTCAATTAAGGCAGCTGCCTCGGCTTCACCGCTACCCCGCTTTATGGCTCTCTCGATATTCTCCAAAGGCATGTTATTATCACGGGCCTTCTGTACTGCTAAACGTAACTGGAAATTACTTTCTAAACTAGCTCCACCTTGTCGCATTGCAACTATGATTTCTCGAGCAAGCTTGGTAAATAACTGCCCGCGCTTGGCATCAGCTACTCCCTTCTGCCGCTTAATCTGTGACCACTTAGAATGTCCTGACATTGTTATCCTTTATATCATTTTATCACTGCAAATCCTGAAAGGTAAAGCAGATATATAAGTTTGAGAGAGCTGTGTGGTTACGTTATTATGTATGGTAGAATATTCGCGGAGAATATAGCCGGAGCAAGCTTTCGTCCACACCTTATGTAACTTTTATGTAACGAAATCAAGTAAAGGACATGACTCAGAACATAATCAGGTAGTTAGCTTTGCACGGTTGAACATAATTTAGCATGCATTCGTTACGTCACGATAGATTGACAAAGGCGCAACCTGAGGCTGCAGAAAGCTCACATGGCACCACCGCAGCCGGCCTGATGCATACCACACTACACCACTGTAAATATCTATAGGTAGAGAGCAGAAGCGGGACAGAGATTGGCATCCCGCGAGGTTATCTCCGTCCCGCCCTGCTTCTCATTGGGACTAAAACGGAATGTACTCTAAAATTACGTACTCGTATACCTCTGGTGCTGTCTCTACTAGTTCCCAGATTCCGTAGGTAGCACTAACTCGGTCGCCGTTTGCATCCCAGGTTGTTGTCCCGCTGGCACCGGAATAATCAACACCCACGTCATAGAGGGAATCTTGTATCGCCGCGCCATCATAGACACCGGCATCTTCTATCGCTAGAGCTATCAAGTTGACAGCATCATAAATAGTGTCACAATAGACTCCTGGGGATTCACCCCAGCGCGCTTCATATGCTGCCACGAATGCCACATACGCGGCTAATTCCGGGTCCGGGGCTAGAGTACAGCCGAGAAGATCAGCTTCAGCCATAAATGCGGCAGCGGCAGGGTACTCCGATGCCAATAGGCCATAAACACCCTCCGCAACCAGCCACGGGGTTGCGTTCAGACCCAGGCTGTCAGCACCCACATAGACTTTGGCGCTGTCAGTGTGGTAACCGACCTGAACGATGACATCAGGATTGGCGGCTACGATAAGCCCCAGCTCGGTGAGATAGTCGAGTGCCTCCTCGTCATATCTTATACTCGCCACAATTTCCACCCCTGCGTCCTCAAGGAGATCGGTAACTACCAGCTCGATACCAATGCCATATGGAGTGTCCTGAACCATGATGGCTGTTGTATTGTAGCCTTCGTCAATAATAATATTCGCGATAACCCCTCCCTGAAGATAATCAGTGGTGCAAGTACGCAAAGCCCACTGGGTCCAGGTTGTGTTAGTAATGAAGGGCGAGGTAGCTGAAGGTGAGACCATGGCCACCTCGTTGAGTTCGGCGTAGGCTCCAGAGGACATAACTGCCCCGCTGATCATGGGACCGACGATGACTTGAACTCCATCTACCTCCACCAGCTTCTTATAAGCTTCAAAGGCAGTCGCGTCGTTAGTGGCACTATCTTCAATCGTGAGCGTCAGATTCTTGCCGAGCACTCCCCCGTCAGCATTAATCTCCTCCACAGCAAGATAGGCACCTTGAGATATCAAGTCGCCCATCGCCGACAGCGCCCCGGTCATACATAAGATACCACCTATCTCTATTTGTGGTTCTTCTTCGGTCGGGCGTAGAGCGAAAACGAGTACCAAAACCACAACCACAACCACAACTACCGCAGCTACTACAGTTATTATTTTTCTCTTAGACATAAGTTCCTCCTTTCAAACCATGCATAATTGTTAGACCAAATATCTTATCGTCAACATCTTTTTACCCCATATTTCCCCCTTTCAGTAAGGATTAGTAAACATCATTTATATTCTATTATATATATTCTAACAAAAGAAGTAATTGTGTTAAATGATTTGATACATCCTTTTTCAAGCTTTGAGCCCTAAAAAGCGTTGTTTGGCATCCTCGTCAGATAAAATGGATTTGGAGTCGCCCTCAAGGACGCAGCGACCGTCCACTAGGACATAGCATCGATGCGAGATTTCTAAAGCTCTTTTGACATTTTGCTCGACAATTACTACTGCCGTGCCGTTGTCCCTGATTCTCTTCACTTTTTTAAAAATGGGTGAAATAGCCTTGGGCGCCAGGGAAGCTAGCGGCTCATCAAGAAGCAGTACCTTTGGATTGGTCATCATTGCCCGGGCGATGGCTAACATCTGCCTCTCCCCACCGCTCAAGTTACCTGCCCAAGCTTTTTTCCTTGCCGCCAGTTCCGGGAACAACCGATAAACCTCTGCCATATCTGCTTTAATGTTGCCATCCTTTCTGGTATAGGCTCCCAATTCCAGATTTTCTGCCACTGTCAAATTGACAAAAACATTATTGATTTGAGGAACATAGTTTATGCCTAGAGTCACGGCACGGTCTGGAGTGATACCAGTAATATTTCTCCCATCGTAAAGGACCTGACCATGAAAGAGACGGGCAAAGCCGAGAAGACTTTTTACTAAAGTTGATTTACCGCTGCCGTTGG
Organism: Dehalococcoidia bacterium; assembly: GCA_030615965.1. Classification (GTDB taxonomy): domain Bacteria; phylum Chloroflexota; class Dehalococcoidia; order GIF9; family AB-539-J10; genus RBG-13-51-36. The sequence continues at coordinate 4,937 of JAUWYE010000014.1, forward strand.
GACCGATAATAGCTACAATCTCTCCTCCGGCTACCTCCACAGAAACATTGTGCACAATCTCCACGTCCTCGTAACCAGCGACAATGTCTTCGGCAACAAATATGCTTTCCATTTAGTCTCCCAGATATACCTTATAGAAAGTAGAATCCTTTGCCACTTCCTCTGGTTTACCTTCAATCGCTATCTTTCCCCTATCCATGACGTAAACCCAGTCGGCAAAATCAAACAATATTTCCAACCTGTGTTCAATAATGAAGAAACTGAGCCCTCTCTGGCGGAAAAGCTCAATTCTCTCAAAAATCTTCCGCCCTAGATTGGGGTTAACACCAGCCGCTGGCTCATCCAAGAGTAATAATACCGGGGCAGCCATAAGAGCTCTACCTATCTCGAGAAGTTTTCTTTGTCCACCAGATAATTCGCCAGCGGGGGAAAGGGTTAAATGGTCAAGTTCCAGGAGATTAAGCAGTTCTAGAGCCTTATCCGCCAGCTCTCTCTCCTGAGCCTGCCATCCTTGCCTGAACACCACGCTATTTAACAAGCCGTCACCCTTATGTCCCCTTGCTGCCAGGAGCATGTTGTCCAGCACAGTCAGGCGATAAAACAACCTTGGTATTTGAAAGGCGTGAACTATGCCCTTAGCATAAACTTGATGGGGGGCGAGGTGGTCAATACGCTCACCATTGAAATAAACACGACCCTCGTCTGGCTTGTGTAAACCGAAGATGACATTAAACAAAGTAGTCTTGCCGCTACCGTTGGGGCCTACCAGAGCGGTAATGCTGCCACGAGCAACATCCAGGCTGGCACGATTCACGGCCCACAGACCACCGAAGTGTTTCCCGATTTCTTTTACTCTGAGGAGCGATTCTTCCATTTCTGAACTCCCTCTATTGCTTTTGTCTCGAGTTGACGCTCCTTTAACAGCCCTTGTGGGCGGTAGGCCAGGAGAAATATAACCAACACACCGAACAAAATATATTGGAGATTAATCGGGTCAATAGGCAGAAGTAAGTAATCCTTAATTATCCTGGCCCCTCGTTCAAAAAGTATAACGAGGCCTGCCCCTAGTAATACCCCCCAGTTATTGGCTGGACCACCCACAATAACCATTATCCACACCGTAAAGGTGACCATAGGCAGGAACATATAAGGGTTAATATACTGCATGTACTGGGCATAAAGACCACCACCAAGCCCAGCTAATGCCGAACCAAGCATGAATACCTGAGCTTTGTACTTGACCCGGTTCTTTCCCAGGGCTTCTGCCGCTACTTCATCTTCCCGGATGGCCCGAAGAACACGGCCATAAGGTGACCTGGTCATTAATTGGAAAAAGATAAAACAAAGAATCAGGCAGAAATATACTAGCCCTATATTGACCATTCTCATTTCGAGCACAGACATGCCCGACCAATGGATAGCAGGGGGCACAGTAATGCCCCAGACGCCATGGGCAATCGAATCCTCGGTTTTGACAACCAGTCTCAGTACCTCGCCAATGGCCAATGTTACTATTGCCAGATAGTCTTCCCGCAACCTCAAAGCTGGCAGGGAAACGAGGTAACCAATACCTGCAGATACCAACATTGCCATAATAAGAGCAAGATAGAAGGGAATCCCAGTTCGCTCCATTAGGATGGCATAGGTATAAGCCCCCGCCAGGAAAAAGGCTACTTTGCCAAAATTCCCCAAACCGGTAAAGCCATACTCCAGGTTAAGGCTCAAAGCAACTATGGCAAAGATGCCGATAAAAACGATGATGTCCAGAGAATACACAAATAAACCCAAATTCATGTCCTCCTAAAAGCTTTGGCCAGCCCTTGAGGTCTCAAAATTAAAGTTACGATTAAGATTATAAAGGCTATTGCCATACGATATTCAGTGGAAAGTCCGAGCTGTGTCAGCGCTACCACGCCAATGTTTTCCGCTAAACCAATGATAAAAGCAGCCGCCAGGACTCCATAGAAGCTGCCTATTCCCCCCAGTATCGTAACCGCGAAAACAGGCAAGATCATTGCCCAGCCCAAGAGTGGGGAAAGCGAGGCAATCGCTCCCCAAAATAATCCAGCGATACCTGCTAGTGCTGCCCCACCTGCCCAGGTCACTAAAGTCACCCGCTCAATATTAATACCCGAAGCTAGAGCCAATTCGGGATTACTGGAGATTCCCCGAATGGCTTTGCCTGTCTTTGTTCTTGTCAGTAAAAGATGCATAATCACTGCCAGAACCAGGGCCGTGAAGATAAGTGCCAACCAGAGGTCAGTAACCCTGAGGGGACCGATGTCGAAACCAGGCCACCTAATCCCAAAGGTGGTGGCTGGCCAGCCCCATATGTCACCGATGATGTACCTGATGACGAAGCCGAGAGCTATAGAACCTACCATGAGGTGGATTTTATTCGCTCCCCGGTTGGCTAAGAACCGGAAGACTCCTCGATATGCCAAAGCTCCCAATATTCCACAAGCCAGGAAGGCAGCGATAAAGGCAAAATAAACATCAAAGCCCAACTGGCGAACCACAAAATAACCCATATAAGCACCCAAAGTCATAAATTCAGCATAGGCGAAGTTGGGAAAACCGGAAAGACCATAGGTCAGGGTGAGGCCGACCGCCGCAATTAGATAAAGGCTGCCCGTGACTGCTGAATTAAATAGTACCTGTGCCCAGTTGACTCCCATGTTGTGCTAATTCAATCCCACCAAAACTGGGGCAATTCTATCATAGTCGTAAACTATTGTCTTTACTGTTCAGCAACTCTTCGAGAATTCCCTCCGAATTCTGTTCTGAACATAGCTAACCACCCTCGCCACTACTCATACTGAAGGGGAAAACGTCGGGGTGAAACATGGCAAAGGTAGGATGTAGGGAAACAAGCTCAGATTCCCTCTTCGGTATTTCAGGTTTATAATTAGGCGAACTAATAAGACGTTCTATCTTTATCTCTATGAGCAAATTTAGCTATAAACTGGTGACAGGCGATGTCGAGTTGCAAGAGGCCTTCGAGGTGAGGAGGCAGGTGTTTGTCCGGGAGCAAGGCATCTCAGAGGACCTGGTGTTCGATAGGTACGACAGAGAAGCGCTGCATATGGTGGTCAAAGATGGAGAGAGAGTTATCGGCACTGCTAGAGTTCAATTTTTGGCTGATAACCAAGCCAAGCTGGAAAGAATGGCTGTCTTAAAACGTTACCGCAGTAAAGGCATCGGAAAGGAAATGCTCCTGTTTTTGGATGCAGTATGGAAGGATAAACAAGTGCAACAAGTAATTATCCACGCCCAATTTGAAGTTGTTCCTTTCTATAAGTTATGCGGCTTTGACGAACTGGGCTTGCCTTTTCGGGAAGCTGGCATCAAACACATAAAGATGCGCAAACAACTTTGACGGCATCACCACCACCATGCTAAGCTTATCATAGCGGGTAAGTCCTGCGTTAAGTGTGTTACCGGAAGGTGGCATAAACTAGCTGTAAGCTAGTCGCCCGCAGGGGCCGCTTTTTGTTTGCCAAAGAATAACCTCTTTTAAATTTCACCACACGCAGTTACATTTAATCTTTCTATAATCCATCCCTAGCTTCGCCCACATTGCCAGGGTTTCCTTACAAAGGTAATTAAATAGGAAGGCGCCTTCGCCTTACGGATTTTTTATCTACCACCACAATTGAATCTAACAATCGATCGCTAGATATGGTCATCAAGGCTCGCTTTATTAGTCCTAGCATCTCCCTGTCGCTGTAATTTCCTCCACGGAGTAGGATTATTCCAGGACCGCTTGAACTAGCTAATGCTAAAAGCCTAGCATAATCTAAATCTGCAGTTACTATAATACGACTATCTTTTCTAGCTTGGGCTATGATTTCCTTGTCTGGTGCTTGACCAAGACCAATATGAGCGGCATGAACAGCCTCATGTCCCTCTCTCTGCAGCCACTCTGCAAGGAGCGGTGATAGGGACATATCAACGAGGAACCTCATGCGAGAATCTCTATTGTTTCTTCTTCAGCAAGGTAAGCTGCATACTGGAGAGCCTCGTCAATATCCTCCGGTTCCAGGTAAGGATATGCCTTTAAAATGGACTCCTTAGTTTCACCGGCAGCTAGCAGCCCTAGTACCCTTGATACTGGAAACCGTAGGTCTCGAATACAGGGCTTCCCGGTGCAAATTTCCGGGTTTACAGTAATGCGCCTAAATTTCACAGCCTAGCCTCCTCTTTATTTACCGAAAGAATCTCTCCTCCTATTTTACCATACACAGTTGCATTTAATCTTTCTATAATCCATCCCTAGCTTCGCCCACATTGCTTTAATTGCTTTTAAAGCACTCTATAATAACTGGCGAAATTCTTCACGGCTCATCTCTGCATCTCGTAGGATCTTAGACAAAATACCAGAGCCTAAATCCTCACCTTTGTGCACTGGCACTACGGTAGCTCTTCCATCAGCATGCCTCATATAAATATGGCTACCTCGCTGACGGACTATTTCAAAATCTGCCTTTTGTAGAGTACGAACTACTTCGCTGCCAGTTAGGTGAGGTAATCAACTCACAAAGTTACCTTCTGAACGCCTACTAGCTGTAGCTGCTCAGGGGCAGATTCCCCTTCCACTTCCAAACAAAGTTGGATAGCTTCTTTTATGCGCTCCATAAGTTCATCCGAGGAGCGGGCTTGAGTATGACACCCCCTGAGGGAAGGTACAGTGCCCACAAAGAGGCCCTCCTCGTCGCGCTCGATGATAACAGTAAACTCTTCTCTCATAATATCTCTCTTTTAACTACTACTTTTAGTATAGCACATGTCTATTACAATGCCTTTACCACACACAGTTGCACTTAATCTTCTCATAATCCATCCCTAGGCTTGCCCACATTGCTAGGGTTTCCCGGCAAAAAGCATTTTATTTGCCAAGTAAGCCTACCAGCAAACATTTTATGCCTTTTCCCTTCCTTTCAAGGTTCTTGAGATCCTTATGATAGGAATGGGAAGGTCTTTTATGGGATCAAATTCTTTATCCTTATGAATGAGGGTGGCATCTTTGAACAAAGCCGTGGCTAAAATCCAAGCGTCAATTGCAGAAAGCTTGTAACTTGCCTTCACGTCCCCCGCCTTGATTAAAATATCTTCCTCCAAGTTTACTCTGTCAGTTGGGAGGCTATATAGCCAATAGTATATTTCAAAAGCCTTGGATTCTCCTTCTTTCCTCTTTGTCACATAGTAAGCTTCAAAGAAAGTCATGAAGGAAAGGAACACTTCTATTTCCCCGCTTGCTGCTTTATTTAGCAAGCCCTTTACATCATCGGAGCCTTCTTCCCTTTGCCAAGTTGCTAGTATGGCTGAAGTGTCAAGCACATATCGCTCAGTCAATTTTCTAGTGCCCTCTCCTTTTGTCGTTCCTCCAGTAAAGCCTCATATATGCCTTTGGGTCCACTCCCGATAAATTCAGCGATTTTATCAGTGTAAAATTCTTGGCGGGGCCTGGCATTTTGAGGCAGAGAAAGCTGTGCCTTTAGAAATGCTGAAACCTCAGCAGCATATTTTAGAGCAAATTTTTTAGCCCATCCCACAAGGGTTTGAAGATTTTCTAGCTCTTTTTGACCCTTTATCTCTAATTCTCCAATGATTGGGAAAAGAGCTGAGAGATAACATATATCAAAATCTGTGGCAATATCGTAAAGAGAAGGCTCAGGTTCCTTCGTTATTTCGAGGTGCTCTAGCAGGCGGAAGAAATCTTCGGCTAAACGCATGCCAAATCTCGACAGTCCAAGAAAGGTCTCCAAAGTTTCTTTATCCACTAACTCCTTCTTTTCGAGCTCGCTTTCAAGTTCCTCCGTTCCTTCTTTAAGAAGCCTTTGCCATTTTTCAGGATGTTCTGACTTTATATACATTAAGTAACTATTCAATGAAAAGCGAAGTATACTGAAGGGATCTCGAAGCCGCTGAAATTCCTCCTCCAGCATTTCGGCTTTTAAAAGAGGCTCTGCTATCTCTAATTTAATGGTTTCGAATAAGCCTGTGAAGGTTTGGCAGCAATAATCAGGCAGTTTAATAGGAACCTCTTTTACCTCCCTAAGCTCTTCTCTAATAGGTGAGAAGGCATAAGGCGACATTAATTGAGCCCCTAGCCTATCTTGAACCTGTATCATTTCACCTCCTTTACCTCCCTGGATTTCCATGATAGCAGATAATAAATCTTTAGGGAAAAATCCGCTTCACCAATTCGTCTATCTGTTCAAGCTATGCGGCCTCAAGTGCAAAGTTCTTTAAGAAGGCCCCGGCCTTCATACAAAACTCTATTTAGAAACTCTGCTATTTCACTGTCCGTAAAAGTCCACCATTCAACTTGGGCATTCCTAACAACAGCTATTGTGCCCGGGTTAGAGACATAATAATGTCTTTCATAAACTTCCTTTTCTTGTTCCTCCCCCCATAAACCTAAAACTTCACACGTAACCCCATGTTTTTCTTTAATCTCCTCTAGCAGTTTCAAAATTATTTCATTCCCCCTACCTCGGCAATAATACCTTAATGTAAACATTTCGCCCCTTTTAAACCCTCCTTCTTTAGATATCCCAAACTTAAGGACATTTTGTACTCTTCCAAATCCCTCATCTTCACCGTGAACTTGCCTTCCTTAATTTTCTCGCTTAATTTCGCGGAGCATGATAAAAAAGCGAGAGTAAAAACATCGAAGACTCCCCCCATAAATTCAACAGATTTTAGATATAGCTCTTTGTCGAAGGTAAAAATAATGTGGGAATCTACCTTTCCTTGGCCGATAACAGTTTCAAGCTCTTCATAAGAAGGATGTACATATTTACAGAGGTCTCCATATAAAGCTTTTAATTCTTCTTTATATTTTAAATCTGTTCTATCGATCAGCCTTCTTCCAGTTAGGTATTCAAATTCTTTTATAATTTCTAACTTGCACTCGATAGAGACTCCATTATGTTCCCTATCTACATAATAAGCTTGGATTGCTGATTCCAAAATATATCTAAGCTCTCGAATAGCAGAATAGTAAGCCCCTGACCACATTTCATTTCCAATCCATAGCAAGGATTTAAAAACTTCAGTCGCTCGGAATAGCAAAAGTGAGCTAAATCTTTCTTCCCTTGGTAACGCTTCATTAAACTCCCTCCATACATCTATCCATAAACTGTAAAGATCAACCCATCCTTGAAATTCTTCAGGAGAGGTTTTTCCCTCAGTTTCTTTTCGCACAGTTTCAAAAATCTTCAATACCTCGCTGATACTTCTATCTCTGCCTTGTTTCATCTTATAAAGCCTCCCATAATGCTCTCCCTTGCAAGTTTTATGGTCGGGAATGAAGAGAAAAACTTCTAGAGGACTAAGATTTGCTTTACCATCTTGTCTATTTCTTCGAGTTCCTCTTTTAGCTCTGCTTTTATTAGTCGGCGGGTGTGGCCGATGCTGCGGGATTTTGTCAGTTGGGGGAGCAGTTGCTCCACCTTTTGGGTGCATTGCTCGCCGAGTTGGGAGAGCGCTTGATGATTTTCATCGGATGGATTGTATTGCGGAATGGGAATCTCTAAAACCTTTTTGCAAATATCTCTGGGACCCCACAATCCCCGGCTCTGCATAGGTTTCAGGAGTTCATCCACAGTAGGTGAGTTGAGAACAGTGGCCAAATAGTAAGCCTCCTCCTTGTCATCAGTATCATAATAAAAAGACTTGTAATCAGCCACAAAACCCTGTGCCTCAATTGTTTGCCCTTCTACTTCAATGCTGATGGGTTTATCCTCCACCACGCAACTACAAAGATAGGTAGCGGACATAGGGTAGATAATTTTATATGTTGCCCTTTTTTGACTTGTTAAGTTTCTTCGGTAATCAAGCTCTCCAAGGGCATCCCATTTCGCTGCCTTTTCCCCTCTCCGAAGTTCCCATTCTTCCTGAGCCTTTTCTAACCAGTTTGCTAGATTTAGAAAGCCCTGGTTGCGGGCTTCATTAACATTTATGATCTTAAAGTGCTTACCTGACGGCAGAAGGGGTAAGGCCACCAATCTAAAATCCAAATGACCAAAGGGGACAATGTCTGCGGAAAGCAAAGTGGCGTAGAGAAAGTCCTTCTCGATGTTTCCTTCTAGCCTCAAGCCTTTATATGCTGTCTTAGCTTCCTTTTGAGCTCTTTCTGCTGTCTGGACATAGGGAGAGGTAGGATCGAAACCAAATGTGGGATGGGATTTTATCTCCACAAACCAGAAAGAACGGGGAACAATAATGGCACCTTCCTTAAAATATGGCTGGTAAAAGCTTCTCACACCTACGGTGGGTTTCACCTTTAAAGTGCTCAAATAACTTCGCTTTCCTACTTGAGTGAGAAAGAGTTCCTCCGGGGTAATAGTGAGAGCCTGCTGTGCCTCCTGCAAGGAGGAATTCTTTCGCTTCAACTTTCCAGAGGAGCTCTGACATTTTAGGGGATGCTTGGTTTTAATTCCTCTTTTGCCGAAGAAGACGCAAGCAGGGACATTGAATAATGGTTTCACCTGTTCCAAGTCCCAGACCTCTTCAAAGCCAAGGTTGAGGGAGAAATAGGAACGACGGAAATTATAATGCTGGTCGGAAGAAAACACGCTTCTGGGCAAAATGAAACCAATGGTTCCTCCTTCTTTTAGATAAAGGTCGGCGGCTTTGAGGAAGAAAAGCGTTGCCAGTTCCATGTGCGTTATAAGCTCACCTCTACCTGACAGAAGCCTGTATTCCTCTACAATCTGCCGCTTGAGAAACTTTTGATATTCACCCTTCTCCACATAGCGGTAAGAAAGCCAGGGAGGATTGCCCACAACTACATCGAAATTTCCTTTGAGGAACAAAGGTTTATAGAGATTCTTGAGAATAAAGGCCCAGATGGTGTCTCGCCTCTCTTCTATGAGTTCTTTCATTGTTTCAGCCAGACTATAGAGGGCGAGGGAAAGAGTTTTATCAGCGGCTATCTTGGGAGACGTCTTCCCTAGGAAGTTGAGGAATGTTTTCTCGTCTCCCCCTTCCTTACCAGCGAAGTTCCGAGCAAATTCCTTTGATGCCTCAATGGCTTCGTCATAAAGCTGAGAGTCGTGGATGAGGACTTCGGGGATCATGATTCGCTTGCCATTAATTTCTAACTTGAAGCCAGGCAGCGGTGCACCCATCTCCATCTGCCCCTCCATCTGGGGAAGCCTTATAGAATCGGCAAGGTAAATAGGAAGCGCCACAGGTTTTCTTCTCCTCTTGAAGAGATCACCCAAGGCAAGCAAATAATTGGTCTTGGAGATGATTACCGCTAGGGGATGAATATCTACGCCTACCACATTTTCCAGGATATGCTCCAGAGTCTCCCTGGAATCTCCCAAAGTATCTCGCTTGTGCTTTATGGTCATATAGAGGAAGGTACCCGAGCCACAGGCAGGGTCGAGAACAGAATATTGGGGATTCTCATCTAGCACTTTCCTTACCATGCGGTGGGCAAGCCAATCTGGGGTGTAATATTCTCCTAGGTCGTGGCGTGCCTCGGGGTCAACAAGTTCCTGATAGAGTGCCTTGAGAACATCCTCGGAAAGCTCCTTTAAGTTGTATTTTAGGAGTAGACTCAGAAGCTTTTTAGATATATCGAGCCCGATGGTTTGTGGACCCTCACGAGCGATCCAGGAGAAGAAATCCTCCTCAAGGAAATTGGCGATGCGCTGCCCTCGGAAAAACTCCCCATTCAATATGCTAGATATTTCCTCGCTTGAAGGAATTAAACTTTTCTCAGTAAGCCGTGCCCAAGCAATCAACTTGGCCAGTGTCGCCAGATAGCTATGCCTGAGAAAAAGGTCTTTGCTTCCAATGACGCTTCCATAGGTAACACGGAGGTATCTCTCCCAGTTTTCGTAGATGACCTGAAAGTCGCTTCTATCCTCGACTTGCTTTAGAACCTCTTTCAGCAATCGAAAGGAAAAGAGGAAGGCAGGACTCCGCATGCCGAAGTCTCGCTCAAAGTCCTCGGTTCGTGGCGGGAGGATTCTTTCCCTGAAGAGGTATCTATCCAACCAGAAATATGCTTGGTAAGGTTCTGGAGTTGGTAGCCTGAGCTCGTCAACCTTTTCTAGCACTATGTCTTCTGGGAGCAAGGGCTCAGTCAAAAGCTTTTCGGCGCTAGGGGAGAATATCTGGAAGTTTATCCCATCTGCTGCCATGCAGAGATAATTTACCTTTCGCTCCTCTTCCTCAGACCAAAGGCAGGCGACATATCTTTTAAGCTGCTCTTTAGCCTCTGAAAGCGTCTTCCCTAAGTCCCTCTCAAACTCGATTACCAAATTTCCATAGAGGTTATCTACCCTCCCCTTTAACACAACATCCTTTTCCTTGCTCTTCACATATTTTTCAACACCACGGAGATAGTCCTCTACAAATTTTGTATTCACATCGCCGAATACATCTTTTAGAAGTATGAGGAATCTGTGGGTTTTGGCCGATTCTGAGCCTAGATGAGAAACCTCTTCAACATAGTTCTGGATAGTTGCTGACTTTTGGACATCAAACAGGTCACCAAAGCGTGCTGGTTTCTCCGGGATTTTGGGCAGTTTTCCTCTACTCATTTAAGTTCTCCATGAATAACTCTACGGGCGATTTCGAAGGCGGCGGCGATGCGGATAATTTTGGTATCGCCAAGCCCTTTTATATCCAACAGCTTTTCCAAGGGTTGATTCGCCATGCCCTTAAATCCGCCGAACCGTTGCAAAATCTCCTCAGCAATCTTCTCTGCTGGCTTGCCCGGGATGCCAGGGGCGATGAGGATGGAGAGGAGTTCGGCATCGGTCAATGTTTCTGCACCGAGCTCCCGCAGTTTGCCGCCGGGGTGCTGCCATTTTTCTGGCTTGCTATTCATCTTTTCACTCTATCGGAGAACGCCACGAAAACAAGATTACAACCTTAAGGATATTTTACCACCATATAGAGGTATTTACCTCTAACAAGGGTTTCACTATATAAGAGCGGTGTCCTTAAACTCCGAGGTTGTCCCCAAAACGTAGTTGCCCAATTTATTGGGCTCCCTTCTTTGTCATTGCGCTCCGATTTCATCGGAGCAACTACAAAAAGCTGGAACCCATCCCTTTTAGCCCTTCTGTGTAAGGTCCCCTTATTATGCCCTTCTCGGTGATTATGGCAGTTATATAACTATGGGGAGTGACGTCGAAGGCAGGATTGGCTGCTCTTGTGCCTTCGGGAGCAATGTGTACTCCCTGGATATGAGTTACCTCCTCAGGGCTTCGCTCTTCAATTGGGATTTTGTCTCCCGAGTTTAAGGAAAGGTCAATAGTGCTTGTAGGAGCAGCGACATAAAAGGGGATTTTACTTTCTTTAGCCAGTACTGCCAGGGTATAGGTGCCAATTTTATTAGCGACATCGCCATTGGCAGCAATCCTGTCGGCGCCAACAATGACACAGTCTATCTTCCTCTGCTGCATAAAATAGCCAGACATGGAATCGGTAATCAAAGTTACAGGGATGCCCTCTTGCATTAGTTCCCAGGTAGTGAGCCTGGCTCCCTGGAGAAGGGGGCGAGTTTCCGTGGCAAAGACGCTCACTTTCTTTCCTTGGTCTTTAGCAGCTTTGATTACACCCAAGGCAGTGCCATAGCCGGCGGTGGCTAAAGGACCGGCGTTACAATGAGTAAGCAGGGTGAAACCATCTTTGATAAGCCCGGTTCCTAGCTGGCTGAGCTGCTTGGTTGCGGTTACTTCTTCCTGGTGAATCCGCTTTGCTTCGTTGACAAGCGAATTTTTTATTTCAGTAACGCCATCTCCCCTGGCAGCTTTCTTCATCCTGTTGATAGCTTGAAAAAGGTTGACCGCGGTAGGCCTAGAGGCAGCAAAAGCTTGCATGACCTGATTCAATTGAGCGAGAAATTCATCCCTGTTTGCTGTTTTAATACCTGATGCCCCCAGAGCTATGCCGTAGGCAGCAGTGACCCCGATGGCTGGTGCCCCGCGAACTCTCATTTCCTTAATAGCCAGGACTACATCGTGGTAATTATCCAGGTCGGCGAAGATTTGCTCCCGGGGAAGCTTGCTCTGGTCCAGTATCCTTAGCTTGCCATCGAGCCATTCTATTGTGCTAGCTATCATCGCCGTTAGTATAATCTAAAGGATGGAAACAAAGGAAGTTTTAAATTACGCTAGAAAGAAGACGAGGATAAAAAGATGCCACACAAGTGCAGTCATGTTAGATTTTCTGAGGTAGCTAAAATCGTAGAACATTAACAGAGCCAAAATTTGATAACCTGCAGGAATAATGCTATCCTTACCACATTCATCCGTCTGGGGAGGTAAAGATGGCCAAGATTTATTTCTTAGATGTTACCAATCGCGATGGCGTTCAAACCGCAAACCTCGGTCTGTCTAAGCTGGAAAAGACCATGATAAATATGTACCTCAATGAAATGGGTGTCTTCCAGTCCGAATTTGGTTTCCCTACGACGAGACATGAAGCGTTTTACCTTCAGGCAAACTTGGAATTAGCTGACATGGGCGTCCTGCAACCCATCCGTTTAGAGGGGTGGATAAGGGCAGTTGTCGCTGATGTGGAAAAAGCCTTCAAGCTTGTCCCGAATATTAAGCACCTTAATGTCTCTATTTCCACATCGGCCCAAATGATTCAAGGCAAATTTCAGGGTACAAAGAGCCAAGAAGATATCGTAAGCATGATGGTCGATGCTGTAGAAGCGGCTCGTGCACATGGAGCTGAAAGCATAGGTGTAAATGCCGAGGATGCCTCCAGAACAGAAATAGGTTTTTTAGTTAGATTCGGCTTGGCAGCCAAGGAACACGGGGCTCAACGACTTAGGTATTGTGATACCCTGGGCTATGACAATGCATTTACCATTTACGAGAGCGCCAAAACTCTGGCGGAGGATGTTGGAATACCTATTGAGCTTCACTGTCATGGCGACCTGGGAATGGCTGTGGCTAATTCTCTTGCCGGGGCTAAAGGGGCTATAGACGGTGGGCAGGATGCTTACATCAACACCACAATCAATGGAATTGGAGAAAGAGCCGGCAATGCTGACCTTGTAGCCACAGTTCTAGCTATCACCAAATCCAAGGGATTCGCGGACAAATATCAACTGGAAAAGCCCATAGACCTGACAAAAGCTTGGAAAATAAGCAGATTCGCCAGCTATGCTTTTGTGGTCCCCATTCCCATAAACCAGCCTGGTGTCGGAGCCAATGCCTTTGCCCACAGTTCTGGCATCCATGCTGATGGTGTATTGAAAGACCCCGAGAACTACGAGCTATATAGCTTCGACGAAGTGGGTAGAGGTGAATCGGAGCTTGTAGAGACCGGCAGGGAGATATGCTCGGGGGAATATAGCGGGATATCTGGCTTCAGTCACATAATGGGCCAGATGGCGGTAAAGTTTAAAGATGCTGGGCAAGCTAAAAAAATTCTGGAACTAGTAAGGTATGCTAACGTGGAAACGCAAAAACCACTGGTGGAGGATGAATTACTCTTCATTGCCAAATATCCCAAAGTTACGAAGAAACTGTTGACCCTTATACCACCAACCCATTCTTGACATCAGTGCTCCTTCCATTTGATAATATAGTTAATTGCGGGTGTAACTCAGCGGTAGAGTGCTTGCTTCCCAAGCAAGACGTCGTGGGTTCGAATCCCATCACCCGCTGGGTTGATAGTCATAACCAGCGAAAATATAAATTAGAAAATGAGAATAAAGCTAAATAATAGCCAGTTGGCAGGGTTAGCACATCAGCTTCCTTTCGAAGTGATAGTAGAAGACCCGAGGGACGTTAAGGGCCTATTGGAAATATTAGGCCACAATATGCCTTGGGATGAAATGGGACTTAATAAATTTGGCGATCCCCTCAGGAAGCCAAACAGAGTAACCTTCTCTGTGGAGGCAGTTGACGAGGGATTTATCTGCGACATTCACCCCGCTTTCGCTATCTACATTTCCAATATCTTGACAGTAGAAAAATAGGCTGCGCATAGTTTCACAAAATTATGGGCCGTTAGCTCAGTTGGTAGAGCACCTGACTTTTAATCAGGGTGTCACAGGTTCGAGACCTGTACGGCCTACCAGCTAAATCATCAGAATTTGCTAACATTTTTGCTAACGAACTTTTCACCATGATAAATGATAAGGTGGTACCAAACAGTACCACCTGAAACTAAATTGCTGATATAAAGGTATTAAGGGACATTGAGCGGGTGTTGCACAACCCTTCCAGAATGCAGCTGAGAGGCCCGAGAAAGGGTATTAAACCTCTGCCACGGTCAATCCCCTTCCCTTCCCCCCTCCCCCCCCTTGAGAAAGCCTATTCTGCAGGTCGTACTGATGGTAAAGCCACTGGAAATTCTATTCTCTTTCCCCATTCAGTGTGGACCTGGCCTCTAATCCGAGTCCATAGCATAATCGCTATGTATTAGCCTTTCTCACTTCGCGCTAGTGATTAGGGCGGCCTTGTCTATTCACTTCCAAGGCCTGAATAGCCTTTGCCACCATGTTTGCTTAGGGGCCTGCTTAGGGGCTTCCAGAAGCAATAATCGTTCCTGAAGCCATTCTGCTTTAGCTTTCCAATAGCCGACTTCCTGGGATAATTGCTCTATTCTATTGATAAGGGGTTGGGTTGATAAGGTATTATCTGATAACGACTTAGTGAGCAGGGGTAGGCTGTCGATAATGTATGACTCCCCGAACTTGGAAGGGACTAGCCTGGCCTTGAGCTTGCCAGACTTGATATACCGACGGACGGTAACCATTGAGATTCCTAAAGCCTCGGCAGCCTCTCTTAATGTATAGCCATTCATTAAGAACATTGTAACACCTTAGTTAATGTCCTTGAAATGGAGCTGATAAGTTTGACCAAGATGTCGTATAACTATATTGACCAGGGAAACAGAGAGGTGAACAATGGTAGAGCTACTGAAGCTGAGATGTTTAAGATGGGGGCGAGGTCTGAACCCCCGGGTACCAGGTCATGGAATTTGCCCGCAGACCAAAGTACAGCCAGCACCACCTGAAGCTAAACTGCCAGTAAAAAGGTATCAGGAATTACTTCTTTTCACGCTCAGGGACATACCTTTTGTATCTCTTAATTAAAATGTCAATAGTCAAAAATACTAATTTGTGATATAATCGCTAGTTACGATTATTTAACGGGGGCGATCAATAAAATGGTCAGCAAAGCCGAATGGGCTGCAATCAAAGCCAGTCACAAGAACAGGTGTGTGATATGCGGAAAAACTGAGAAGCAGGTAGGGATTCTTGAGCAAGTCCACATTAAGGCACGTTCTCGAGGCGGAACCCAAGTTCTCCCAATGTGCCCAACGCACCACAAGATGTACGACCAAAACAAACTCTCCGCTACACAACTGAAAAAGATAGGGCAAACTCCAGCAACAGCGAAGCGCCTAACACCTGCCAAAAAGAAAAGGGAAAGGGACATTTGGGATACCATAATTTAGAATGGAAAATAATTTTATAAAAATAGACTTGCACATTCATACGCCAGCATCACAAGACTATAGAGGTGCGAGAAATGAGAATGAGTATTTAAAGATTTTACGTAAAGCGAAATCCAAAGACTTGCGTATTATTGCCATAACCGACCATAATTCAATTGAAGGTTATCAGGCTATTTTAAAACTAAAAGAGAAGTTAAATAGCCAGCGTGAATCCTTATCTTCAATCACGGATTCCGAACAAACACGAAAAAGCCTAAGACTAATCGAAGGTAATTTATCATTATTTGATGATTTACTCATTCTACCGGGAATAGAATTTGAAGTTAATAATGGCATTCATTTGTTAATCATATTTAGTAATGACGTCCCTCTGCAGCGTATAGAAAAGTTCTTATTAGATGGTGGCTATACTCTAACCTCTTTTGGTGAGAAAGAGCCATTAGTCATTCCCAATTGGGATATCTTCACGTTTTATGAAGAATCTAAAAAATATGACTGTATAATAATTGATGCACATACTGACTCTACTAAAGGAATATACAATACAATCCCTAAAGGTATTGCTAGAGCTAATTGTTTTCGTTCCCCTCAATTGTATGCTGTCTGCTACAAAAGTGAAACACAGAAAGATAAGCTTAAAAGTGCACTCCAATCCGGGAAAGATTACTCTCGGACCTTTCCTCTTTCATTTGTGCGGTTCTCTGATTCACATATTGCCTCAGACACTGGTTCTGTATCTACTTGGGTTAAGGTTGATTCAGTTTCTTTTGAATCGTTGAAAAAGGCGTTCACTAACCCTTCTGAGAATGTATCGGCAGAAGAACCGTCGACGATGAAAATCCTTGACGAGCTTATAGAGTTGCCTAATTCCTTTGGTATTAGTGATTTGACTAAAGAATCCAAAGACTTATGTGAAAAATGCATTTGTTCTTTACTAAACTCTGACGGCGGATATATCCTACTAGGGGTAACGAAAGAAAAGAACAAAGTAGGCATCCCTTTATCCGATAAAGCACGTAGTGAAAAGGACAAGTATAAACCTATCATAAGTGATATTGCATCTTGTGTAACAGTTATTGAGCCTCTATATGTTCCCTCTGTAAGTTTCTACCCTTTACAGAATAATAGAGTCATAGTATCCCTACATGTACCCGCCGGCGATACTCTTGCTAGTATCAAGAATGATAATCGTATTTATTCATTTTCTGATGGAACTATTAAGTTAATCTCAGCACCTGATATTCAATCCAAAATTGAACAAAAGACCTTGAAAGACATTGAACAAAAGGTCTTTAGAAGAATAGCTGCTGTCGAAAGTGATTGCACTTTCATAAAAAATGTCTTTGCCACTCTTCCCTTAATGCGTATCTTTGAGAGAAAAACCAGAGAAGCAAAATTCAATCCCTCAGTGTCTAGATCTATTAACATTAGTCCTTTACAGCATGGAAAATTAGAAAAGGCGCCTATTACTGGTGCTAGTAAGGGTAACCTTTTTTTCCTTAAGGATTCCCAATCACCCCGTTTTCCCTACACTTACCTCAGGTACAGTCTCCCTCTGTTCACCTTATACCAACTTAGATTAAGCTCTTTGCCCGAAGAGACCATTTATATTATTCCTGGCGGCGGTGTATATTACTCTAAAAAAGACTATCCTTTCTTTTTTGAAAAAAATGGTGTAATCCTTAAATTGCATAAATCAACAAACAATTCAAGATACGGAATGAAATTTACCGTTTGTTTTCTTAAATCCTCTTTACTTTTATGGCATTTGATTAATAAATTTGACGATATAGATTTGTTTCAACCAAAAATATTTCGCGAACTAAGATTCCCGGTTATAAATATGAGAAGGTCAGAGTCTGTCAAAACTATTCGTGAAATTGAGGACAGTTTTGACAAAATACTTAAACTCGAGAGGGGGTATCTGATTGCTGCACATAAATGCAAGGGTGAAGAAGCTCAGCTGGATTTGGTCAACCAGCATAATAAAAAGGTTGATGAACTTGCGTATTCAATAGATTTGAATTTTTACTCCCTTTTAGGTCTCTCTCAAGACTCTGTCAAGGTTATAGAGGATAATATTAGATTAAACAAAATATACATACCGGCATTTTCAAACCACTAAATATCACCCTTAGTATATTCTCAGCAGTATATCTTGCTCCTTTTTGCTAACATTTTTGCTAACGAACTTTTCACCACCATAAACAACAAGATGGCACTAAACAGCACCACCTGAAGCTAAATCGCCAATAAAAAGGTATCAGGAATTACTTCTTTTCACGTTTGGGGGTATATCTGTTTGCACATGAAGCCAGATTGCAGCTTCGCTACCGGGAGCCTTCTGGCCAGGGCTTTTCACCGAGGGCAATGCGGCAGAGGTCAGTGATGAATTCTCTGATATAGGAATTAACCAGCCCCGGCTTTTCATGAATGACCCAGTGCGAGCCATCGGGAATGCGCTTGATGGTCAGGTTTGGTACGTACTTTTCCAGACCTTCCAGATTTCCCGTAAGCAGGTACT
>JAUWYE010000119.1 GCA_030615965.1 Dehalococcoidia bacterium
GAACTGAATGTGCCTATCTTAGCCCTATCGCAACTCAGCCGGGCTGTAGAAGCGCGTCCCTCCCATATACCTCAGCTTTCTGACCTACGCGAATCCGGAAGCATTGAGCAGGATGCTGACGTGGTTATTTTCATTCACCGAGAAGATATGAATTATTCTCCCGAAGAGTGGAGCAAGGTGCATGATATTGAGAGGGAACCTTATCCCCGCGGCATCGCCGATATCATCATAGCCAAGCACCGCAATGGTCCTTTAGGACAAATCAAGCTGCGCTTCCTGAGCAGGATTGCCAAATTTGATAATTTAGAGGCTGAGCTGATTTCTGCCTCTTAAGGGTGAAAAGATGCCTAACCGGCAATTATCAAGCTCTCAAAGGAAAACAGATTTTATCTCCTTGCCTGACTCTTTCTTTACCCAGGCGATGCCTAAAATTCAGGACTTGGCTGAACTTAAGATAGTGTTATATGTCTCTTATCTTATCCTACGAAAGCAAGACCATCCTCACCCCGATATTATCGGGGTTACTTACAAAGAACTGAAAGCTGAAAGCTGTCGACTGTCGGCCGAGTTAGATGAGAAGACACTTCGCCAGGCTTTGAACTCGGCTGTAGAGCACGGTACTCTATTACACTCGACCTTAAATATAAATGGAGTGCTCGAGGATGTTTACTCTCTGACCGCCCCGATGTATCGGGGCCATCAGCCGCCGACTGTCAACATCTTTGCTCTCTACGAGCAGAATATCGGCATAATAACGCCAATGATTGCTGAAGAACTTAAGGAAGCTGAGAAGCTTTATCCACTCCAGTGGATTGAAGAAGCCTTTAAGGAAGCAGTTACGCTGAATAAGCGCAGTTGGAAATATATCGCGCGCATCCTTGAAAGATGGGCTAGCGAAGGTAAGGACAGTGGAGAGCATAGGAGAGACATTAAAAAGGATGGCCCAGACAAATATATCAAGGGCCGATATGGACACCTGGTCAAAAGATAGCGTTCCCTTTCCCTCGATAGAGGAAGGCGCAGGTGAAATCTGCCCTGTTTGCAAAGGGGCTGGCTTTGTTCATCCTGCTCTGGATTCAGGGCAAGTTGATTTCAGCCGGGTGGTACCCTGCCGATGCAGTAAAGGGGAACTGAGAAAGAAAAAAACAGAATATCTTGAGAAATACAGCAATTTGGGGGCCCTGTCGCAGCTTACCTTTGACAATTTATCTCCTAAGGGAAAGGCGGCGAGTGCCATTTCCAAAGAGCACTTTGCTCAACTTTACCAGGCTGCCAAAGTCTTTGCTGATAATCCCGAGGGTTGGCTGGTATTTTTAGGTCCTAGCGGCTCTGGTAAAACACACCTGGCTTGTGCTATCGCCCATCACCGTCTCAGCTTAGGGGAGCCTGTATTTTATATCGGTGCTGCTGACCTCCTTGACCACCTCCGCTCCGCTTTCAGCTCCACAAGCGACACCACTTATGACGAGCTGTTTGAGCAAGTAAAGAATGTGCCTCTGTTAGTGCTTGATGACCTTACTCTGGGAAGCGCTACTACCTGGGCTAAAGAGAAGCTAGAGCAACTCCTTCAGCATCGCTTCAATACCAGGCTGGCCACGGTAATCATCACCGATGTACCGCTGGAAAGAATGGATGAACGCTTACGCGGCCATCTTGCCGATAATGAATTCTGCCAGGTATGGACGATTGAACCAGCATCGCCCTTGGAATCCCAGGGTGGCTTAAAATTAGAGCTATTACGAAATATGACCTTTGATAATTTTGACCACAAGAGACTGGAACTTCCCCTGGAACAGCGGCAAAATTTGAGCCAGGCTTTCAACTTAGCAGTAGAATTCGCTCGCTCACCAGAGGGTTGGCTAATATTTCAAGGCGTTAATGGCTGTGGTAAGACTCATCTGGCAGCAGCTATCGCTAATTATCAGCTGGCGCAAGGAAAACCAGTCTTCTTTGTGGTTGTTCCCGACCTTCTTGACCATTTACGTTCTACATTCAGTCCAGATAGCAAAATATCCTATGACGAATTTTCTGAGAGGATCAAAGAAGTTCCACTGCTGATACTCGATGACTTCGGGGAGCAATCGGCCACGCCCTGGGCTCAGGAGAAGCTATATCAATTGATAAACTACCGTTATAATGCCCGGTTGCCAATGGTGGTCACTACATGTCTCTCTTTAGACGAGATTGAAACACGAATCAGTTCACGAATGGTGGACCCAATGATAAGCCTGGTATTCAACATCACCGCTCCTGATTATCGGGGCAATGTAAAGCCTACACGGCAAGCTAAGCGCTACTGATTTAAGCATTTCATAATTACCCTCTGCTCCTGGCTCGGCGGAGGACAAAGTATCCCCACCTCGCTCCCACCGTAATCGTTATCGACATCCAAATAGGAAGTAAAGGGGGATAAAATTGATGAAAATCCGAACCTTTATAAGCCAACACTCAGAGCTGAGCCCTATGAAGGCCACCAAGACATGGCAGAAGAATGAGCACCGTTGTAGAAGTAAAAGCCCTCCATATCCCAGGCGGAGATGAACTCCGGCACTACTCCCATGACGCTAATCCGTGGTCTGGCCTTGTCTTCAGTTGTTAACTATAATCAGCATTAGTCCCATTGGCTTTACCCGCTTCCTCAATCAGCTTCCATCTTTGAGAAGAAGTAAGAACCTAATGTTGCTAAAGCTACACACAATATAAGAAGAACCGCGAAATCGAGCCAAAGTGGAAAGGCGGCAACGCCAACAAGGGTACCCCTCAAGCCATCTATCCCATAAGTGAGAGGGTTAATGTACATTATGTATCTCAGCCAGGATGGCATAGACTGTATAGGGAACAAGGCACCTGAGAGGAAAAATATGGGAAATACTATTAAGTTCATTATAGCCATGAAGCCTTCCAGATTGCCTAACTTGGTGGCAATAATTAAGCCAAATCCCGTGAATGCGGCGCAGGTAAGAATCATAATTACTATGGCCAAAAAGAATCCTGATACACTGGATAATTTGACTCCCATGGCTACGGCTATTCCCACTATAACGAGGGCTTGAATTATGGCTGTGGTCATGCCGCCGAGGCTTCTGCCCAATATGACGGAAAAACGATTAACCGGAGCCACTAAGACCTCTTTCAGAAAGCCAAATTCTTTGTCCCAGATAACCGATGCCCCTGACATGGTACCAGCAAATAATAAGGTCATGCCCACTATTCCAGGAGCGAGAAAGTCAAGGTAACCTATACCTTCCAGCCCCGGTATTTGCCTGGCAGGCATGAAGCTCATGGGTAATCCCAGAAAAGCAAGAAAAAAGAGAGGCATCAATAGTGAACCAACTACCCTTGCCTTTACTCTCAAAAATCTTTTCATCTCCCGCAGCCACATGGTATAAATCGGTAGCGGGTCTATGATTCGCCGGGCCCCAATTACTCGCATGCTATCTCTTACCACTCCTTCTCATCCATGCTTTCCATACTTCCTTCAGACTTCCTTCTACCTCCCTTATAGTCTTCCCAGTAAAATGTAAAAAGGTATCCTCCAAACTTGGCTTATACAACTTGATGGATGATATAACAAGCCCACGATTATCGGCAAAATCAATAAGCTCAGGTATTCTTTCTTCGCCGCCATCGATACTTAGCTCCAGTGAGCCATCACGTGCTTCAATCTTCTTTATCCAGCTAAGCTGCTTTAGTGAATCAACCAGGCTGCCACTGCTACCCTGAGCTATTTGCAGTGAAATCAAATTTAAACCCACTGCTTGCTTGAGTTTTTCAGGGCTATCGATCGCTACTATGCGGCCCTGGTCTATAATGGCCACTCGGTGACAGAGATAATCCGCCTCTTCCATATAGTGAGTAGTCAGGATTATGGTTATACCCTCTTTCTCATTTAGCAGCTTGATGTAATCCCAGAGATTCCTTCTTGCTTGGACATCCAGACCCAAAGTCGGCTCGTCCAAAAACAAGGCTTTGGGATGGTTCAGAAATCCCCGGGCAACCTCAAACCTGCGCTGGGTGCCGCCGGAGCAATCACTAATTCTCATGTTCTCCTTCCCCTTCAAATCCATCAGGTCTAGCACCTCCGCAACCCTTTTCTGCCTGGTTTTTCTATCCAAATGATACATTCGGGCATGAAAATCCAGATTCTCCTTACCGGTTAAGAATGTGTCAATGGCTCGATCTTGAAACACAATTCCTATGCACTCTCTGACCTTATTTCTTTGCCGCGCGATATCATATCCGCAAACCTTAGCCGAGCCTGAAGTGGGGTTCAGTATGGTGCAGAGCATCTTCACGGCTGTTGTCTTCCCGGCTCCATTAGGGCCAAGGAAGCCAAATATCTCCCCCTCCCCAACGTTCAAGGTAATATGGTTTACGGCTACCAAGCCATCGAATTCTTTGGTCAGGTTTTCAATTTCTATTACGCTATTCATGCTCCTCGTCTTGCAACTTTTTCCCAACATAGTGTAGGAAAACATCCTCCAGGTTTGGCTTGCGTTCGCCGATCGAGGAAATAACGAATCCGTGCTTCCGTGCCAATCTCACTACCTCGGGTATCTTCATCCCCTTGTCTCCTACGGTTAACTCCAGTTGAGCATCATGCTGATGAATCTTTTTTACCCAGCTCATTCCGTCTAGCAAACTTGCAAACTCATCGGCCAGGGCCCCTTGGGGAAACCTGATAGAAAGCACGCTGCCGCCCAACGAATCTTTTAATGCTTTGGGGGTATCCACCACCGCAATCTTCCCATACTCTAAGATAGCTACTCTATTGCAGAGGTAGTCCGCTTCCTCAACATAATGAGTGTTTAGCAATATAGTGGTCCCTGATTCCTTGTTCAACCTCTTAGCATAATCCCACAATAGCCTTCTCGTTTGTACGTCCAAACCTAAAGTTGGCTCATCTAAGAATAGGACTTTGGGAGAATTTAGCATTCCTCTAGCTATCTCCAGTCTGCGCTGCATGCCGCCGGAGTAGTATTTTACCAATATATTTTGTCTATCTTTTAACCCTACCAGATCCAGGGCTTGAGATATCCGCTCATCCTTCACTTTTTTGGGAAGGTGATACAATATGGCATGGAAGTCCAG
>JAUWYE010000093.1 GCA_030615965.1 Dehalococcoidia bacterium
AAGAAGAAAGATTAAGGAAAGTCCACCTCATATTCTCCTTACCAATCCTGACATGCTGCAGATGGGGATCCTGCCTTTTCATTCTGCCTGGAAAGATTTCCTGTCCAAACTTCGCTTTGTCATCTTAGATGAACTTCACACATCCAGGGGCATTTTTGGAACTCATGTAGCCCACGTTATGAGAAGAATGAAACGAATTCTTGCCCTCTATGGTAGTGAGGTTCAGTTTATTGCCTCCTCGGCTACCATAGATACCCCTGAAGAATTTGCCCAGAGTCTAACCGGAGAAAGGTTCATTGCGGTCAAAGGAAACGGTGCTCCTTCCAGCAAAAAGTACTTTGTCCTCTGGGAGAGTGAAGGAAGCTCTTACACGGAAGCAACTGAGGAGCGTTCGAGGAAACCCTAGACCCTGCCACAAGCCCCCCTTGCTTGACGGCATGGCAAGAGAGGTGCCCGAAAAAGTTTTGGGTAGGAAGACGCCGTGGTGGAGCTTCAGGAGACGGAATCACCGCGGAGCAAATCAAAACGTATAAAGTATATAGGATATTAGCAGCACCCCGCAGAGCGCCTGAAGCTCTTTGCCATGGCGTCAAAAAAAGCCCTAGGGGTACTACGCTTGGGGTGTATTAACGTTAGAATCGTGTTAATATAGGTGTTACTATCGCGCCGAGAGGTAAGGATATGAATGCTCGCGAGAGATTCGTGGCAATTATGAACTTTGATTACTGTGATCGTACTCTGAACTGGGAATTTGGATATTGGGCCGGAGCAGTACACCGGTGGTACCAAGAAGGATTACCGAAGAAAGTAGGTTTACCGAAAGAGCTTCAGCATACATACATTGTCCGCGGTCCCGGCTTGTATTGGCCAGCGGGCATGGGTACGGGTGGAGTTAATGTATATGCGCCTGTAGGGAAAGACGTACACGCTGCATTCAATTTCGATAAAGGCCACCGGAGAATACCTCTCAATACTTGGATCTATCCTCCGTTCGAGCGAAAGGTACTGGAAGAGAATGAGGAGACTCAGATTGTGCGCGATGAATGGGGAGTCACACAGCGTTTGTCGAAAGATAGTACCTCTCCTCCCGGATACATAGAGTGGCCAGTAAAGAACAGGAAAGATTGGGAGAAATTCAAAGAAGAGAGGCTTCAGATCAGGATCAAGGAAAGACTACCTGTTAAGTGGTCACAACTTGTGCAGGAATACAGGAAACGAGATTATCCTCTCATGCTTGGTGGGTATCCCTGCGGTTTTTATGGGGGGATGCGGTATCTAATGGGAGAGGTGACGCTATCTACCATGTTTTATGATGATCCGAAGTTGATTAAAGATATTCAGAAGTTTCTCTCAAACTTTTGGATTACCCTCTATTCTGAGGTACTTGCCGAAGTGAAGCCCGATTGGTGTCTATTCTGGGAGGACATGGCTTATAAAACGGGATCTCTAATTTCTCCAAAACACTTTAGGGAGTTTCTCTCCCCTTATTATAAGAAGGTTACCAGTTTCCTGAAGGCAAACGAGGTTAATATTATCCATGTAGATTCGGATGGCAATGTGTGGGAATTGATCCCTCTCTGGCTGGAAGCGGGGATAACCGGCGTATACCCAATGGAGGTAAACGCCGGCATGGATATTGTAAAGGTGCGCCGAAGTTTCCCGAATTTACAAATCCTGGGCGGAGTAGATAAGATGCTACTCGCTAGAGGCAAAAAGGAGATTGATAAAGAGTTGACAAAGATCCCCTATATGATCAGAAAGGGTGGATATATTCCCTATTGTGATCATGCCGTTCCTGAGGATATTCCCTGGAAAAACTTCAAGTACTACCGCCAGGAACTATGGAAAATAATCCAAAGTACCCCTTGTGGGGTTAGTCAGTAACACGAGGCATACCTCTGCCCGAACAGCAAGAGGTGGCTATTGGCTGTTTTAGTAAGGCGTCTTATCCCCTGCAAAGGGTCACCCTAGTAACGATCTCGTGACGCATCCGCCTACGGTTTTGACAGGATTTCTAAAGTATGGTAAGCTCAATCGCGGTCTCAAGTTTGACCATTGGAAGATAAAACCCTTTAGTCAACAGGGTCTTAGCCTTTAAGAATCGATGGTCGCTTATGTCCAAGGCCACAGTTTTTGTAGCCGGGGAGAAACTTTGTTGAGTCGTGTTTTATGAAAGCTTAGTTATTACCTAAAACAAGGCTGAGAGGAGGTGAGAAAGTAGGTACAGCCTTGCCAGCTTTTGGACAAGATGGGAGTTTTGCGGAAAGTGAACGTGGTGTTTGAAAAAACAACGGGAGGACATGAATTATGAAGAGAGAAGTAAGAAAACTGAGGGCTAGATTACTAATATTAGCCGCGTTACTGTGCACAAGTCTTGTCTTCGTTGTTGGGTTTGCGAGTATGGCCCCCGCTGCGAAACCGGTAACGATAAGGTTGCAGACCTGGCATCTGGGAGAAGAGCCATGGGTGTTTGCTTGGGAGGAATTCAAAGAGGCCTTTGAGAAGAAAAATCCCAATATTAAGATCCAGTTCGATCCAGTTACGTATGGAGACAAAGAGTCAGTATTCATCATACAATCGGAGGCTAGGGCAGCCGCAGACATAGTACACTTCAGCTATCGACCAATACCGGCGTTTATTGAAAAAGGCTACCTTCTTGACTTGACACCCTTTATTGAAAGAGAGCCGGGTCTTAAGGAAAAATTCTTGGAGAAGCCACTCAGCATCTCCACTCGGGATGGTCGTATTTATGCATTGCCGGATGACTTTAACCCCCTGGTGTTGTTGTATAATACGGAGATGTTTAAAGAAGCTGGTTTAAATCCACGCATACCGCCAGAGACCTGGGAAGAGTACATAGATTATGCTCAAACACTTACTAGAGATACTGATGGTGACGGAAAGACGGACCAATGGGGCTACGGTTTGATTGGTAAACGGGAAGAGGGTTTATTCATGCGCTTCAACCCGTGGTTCTGGGGTGCCGGGGGTGACTATCTAACCGCGGATCAGAGGCATTCAGCATTGAATACGCCAGAAGCACTTGAAGGATTCAAGTTTTACGTGGAACTCGTCACCAAGTACGGAGTTGTCCCTCCTGGAGCTGTTGAAATGGGCTGTCACGACACCAGAACGCAGCTAGCGCACAGAAAGGTGGCGATGCTTGTTGGAACTGTCTGGACACCACCAATAATAGATCGCCTCAATCCTGAATTGGAGAGCTTCAGAGTCTTGCAAATGGCACCTATCCCGGCAGGCAAAGTCAAAGCGACGTCCTGCTGGATTAGCCATCGGGTGATAAGTGCTGGGACAAAGCATCCTGAAGAGGCTTGGAAGGTATATAGATATATTTATAGCGAAGAGAACCAAATAAGATGGTTCAATTGGATGAGCATGGTTTCAAGCCAAAAAGATATTCGTTATTCGCCGCGGATCTGGAGAGACAAATTTGCAAGCGTCGTTGCAGAACAGGCGCCATATGTGAAATTTGAGCCACTAATTGCAGAATGGCCGGAAATAGGTGATGCAATGATTACTGCGATTCAAGAAGCGATCACCAAAGTTAAGACCCCTGAACAAGCATTAGCTGGTGCACACACTGCAGTTGAAGAAATTCTTGCTAGAAAGAGGTAGATGCAACTTCATTTACACGTCTCGTCTCTTCGACCGTTTCCTAATCGGGAGGCAGCCCACTTTACCTAACGGAGCTGCCTCCCTCTTTCAAAGAGCAACAATCCTCGTTATTATTGCTTCTGGACAAGCAGAGGGGAGGATTGACAAGAAGTTTTTGGACGATGCACAGGTTAGCTTCCTGAAACTCTACCTGAGTCCTCCCAGCTGACAAGCATGTCGGCTGTAGCAACTTCGCCTGCCAGGTAATAAGCACTCAATAGGCCAATGGCACCGACCTTTTAGTAAGTGGAGCTTTTCAAACCATCAAAGTGTAGCGAGCTTTAGAACGCAGGGAAGATCATGTTTTGCGTCGGGAGGAAGAGTACACTGGGTGACGAACACCGTCTTTAGCCTGTATCGGAGGTTAAGAAGTGTTGTCATTAAAAAAGGTCAAGGACAAGGATTTAGGTTATTTTTTTGTGCTTCCAGCCTGCGTGATGCTCGTTATTGTGCTGGTTTTTCCTGCCATAAACACACTTCTTTATAGTCTTACTCCAAAAGGGTCCGTCGTTGGGAGCGAATACACTCTGGGTAATTACGTGCGGGTTCTTCAGGACAAAGTGTTCTGGGGCACTTTTGGAAATACCGCCATATTTGTATCGTCCAGTGTAGCGCTCCATTTAATGCTTGGGTTATGCGTTGCCTTACTACTCAATGTGAGGCTCAGGGGCAGGATCTTCTTCAGGATAATAGCATTGCTTCCCTGGACAGTGCCCGATGTTGTTTCAGGTATCGTCTGGAAATGGATGTACAACCCGCTACACGGTTGCCTGAATGACCTTTTATTCAGATTGAATGTAATCGATTCACACGCCATGTGGCTCTCCGATCCGACGTGGGCATTGCCCAGTCTCATCATAACAAATCTGTGGCGAGGCTACCCCTTTGTGATGATCATACTGCTAGCTGGTCTGCAGGCTATTCCGACGCAACTATATGAAGCAGCTTCTATCGATGGCGCATCTGGTCTTCAAAAATTCCGGTATGTGACCTTACCTGGATTGAAAAAGATGTTTTTAGTTGCCTTAGCGCTAGATACAGTCTGGGAATTTAGACGCTTTGCGCTGGTGAAAGTGATGACCGAAGGCGGACCAGGTCATGCGACAGAAGTACTCTCAACCCTTGTCTATAAGCAATACTTTAGATTTTTCCAGTTTGAGTATGCATCTGCTATTGCCATACTGATGAGTGGCGTAATTATGCTTTTTAGCATGCCGTATGTATTGATGATAGTAAAGGGAGAGTAACCATGAAGGAGCTAACAGTGAATGCAGAGGGAGTGCGGATTTGAACAAGAAGCTCATTAAGTGGTCCCCGTTGTCGATATACTCTGTGCTTGCCTTAATGTCTATTTTTGTGCTGTTCCCTTTCATTTGGATGTTTTTTACCTCCTTAAAAACAGAAGTTGAAGCACTGCAGCTTCCCATAACGTGGATACCGGAGCAGCCCACGGTTAAGAGCTATGTTGAGATGTGGACGATCAAGCCATTCGCGGTTTATTTTATGAACAGTATAATAATATCAGGTAGCACAGCAATTTTATCCACAATGCTCGGTGCTCTTGCCGGTTATGGTTTTTCAAGATTCTTGTTCAAGGGGCGAAGGTTTCTGATTGGTGCTTTTTTAGCGACACAGATGATTTCAGGGGTACTACTAATCGGTCCATATTTCAAGATGATGAGCAGATTCGGATTGTACAACACGCGTACGAGCTTGATAATAGCCTTTATCGCCATTTCTCTCCCTTTTTGTAGCTGGATGATGAAGGGTTTTTTTGACACACTTTCTAAGGACTTAGAGGAGTCAGCGATGATTGATGGATGCTCAAGATTACAAGCTGTTTTTCGCATATCTATGCCTTTAGCAGTGCCGGGTATGGTTGCCACTTTTATGTTCGCATTTTTGCTAAGTTGGCAAGACTTACTGTGGTCTATGTGCTTAACCTCTACCGATTCAGTGCGGCCTGTAACATTAGGAATCGCATTTCTCGTGGGAGAATTTCGTATAAGGTGGCCTATGTTGACAGCTGCAAGTATTATGGGTAGCACTCCCTCCATAATACTATATGCATTTTTGCAAAAGTCCCTAGTTCAAGGTCTAACTGCAGGTGCAGTGAAAGAGTAATGAGTTAAGGTAACCGGCGTCAAGAGTTGCTTTTCGCGTCAGACGGAAAATCACCAGGAGGAGTCCCCGAATCTTTCCTTGCCTTTAATTATACTTCGAAGGAGCTTCTCAGAGAATTCTGGAGGCTAGACGTGAAGGGTATAGAGCAGAGGAGGTGCCCGTATAGCCCGGGCGTACAGAGATGAAATAGCTAGGAGTCAATTAGAAGAGATCAATTCCTTAATAGGAAATGACGGTCTAGAAATCTTAGCTTCTATTCTGGGTATGTTCAGATATCCTATTCATACGGTGAGTTCTGAGATTGTTGAGAGCTCAACTTAGGCTTCATTCATAACTAACGTTGATGTTGCTGTCCACAAGAGTCAGAAGGATTTGCGCCGAAGAATAAGAAGTGCGGGAGGATATTGTGAGACTCAAGAACAAGGTAGCTCTAGTAACAGGAAGCGCACGGGGAATAGGAAAAGCTATTGCCCAGAGGTTCTTTCAGGAAGGGGCAGCGGTAGCTGTTAACGACGTTAATCTGGAGAAGGCAGAGGAGATTGTTCACGAGGCAAAATCGCAAGGAGGGAAGGCTCTTGCAGTC
>JAUWYE010000111.1 GCA_030615965.1 Dehalococcoidia bacterium
GAACCTCAGCCATCGTTTGGGATAGGTTATTTCTTAATGAGTAAACCCATTCCAGCGGCTCAAACCCTTGGCCTGTTGCTAAAATTTCTATTTCCGGGTAGAGCATGGTGGAGTATATTCCCTGATGAGCCAGATAGCCCTTATAATCAAAGTCGTCAAGCTCAGGTGGTGTCTCCAGTTTCCCCGTTACTTGGAGGACATCGCCATATTTATATGCGGGGTATCTGGGAACAAATAACAGGGCATCGCCTGATACCTCCTGCCGCTCTTCCCCCAGTTTTATTTCGCTGGCTGACAGGCGAATATGAGTAATCTTATCTCTAACCTCGGGGTCAGAATTGACCATCCCCTTGATTTCAACCTCCTCGCCGTTGTAGAACTTGAGGTGGCTCTCATCATCGGGAGGTTGAAATGCCTGATAGCAGAAAGCGCCGCCAAAGAGGGCGATAAGGCAGATGGCGGATAAGATTATTGCCTTGCGGTGTTGAGGAAAGAGGAAGAGGAGGGGGAGGGGGATAAGCCCAATGAGAATGAGGGCTAGGGGGAGGACAAATTTTGACCCCAGATAGATACCAGCCACCCAGGCACCACTTAGATTAGCTTGTTGCGAAATGCATATTAATTGCAATTATTTCTCTATTGCCTTATAATTCTTTTAGGTCGCATACAACGATTGTAGTTTAATATTTCTGAATAGGCTGGTAATATGTGTGCTTGGCCAGATATAGTACAAGTGGCGACATTTGTATTGTTATTTATAGGCGTCATAGCGGGCATACGACAGCTTGTAATCCTGCAAACTAGGCATAGATTTGATACCGCCCCCTTTGTCACAATTGATATTGAACCTTCTACTAAACGAAAGCCAGCTGATGTCCATGAATACCAAGACGAGATTGATGAGGTTAAACGATGGAGCAAAGCGAAGCGTAAAGCACCAAATAGGTATTTGATTCTTAGGCTACAAAACAAGCAGTCTCATATTGGTGGTGCGGCAATTGATGTAGCTTTTCGTATCACCTTCAGGTTCCCCAAGTATAGAACGCCAAATACCCAGATAGAAGTTCCGTTACGGGTCACTGGGGAAATATGGCTTGAGACTGGCGAAATCTTCAGAATCATTTTTATTAATCTAAAAGGTGTACCTACGGTCACTGTTGACATTGACAAAATAGAGTATTATGATGTTGACCGAAACAGGTATACAAGGACGTATGGATATTGTCGCTGGACTTTAGACAATGCCGGACAGGAATATTGGGAACTTATATCATGCGGTAAGTAGATTTGATACGTTCAAGGGGGGGCATTTAGAAAATGACGGAACCTAAAGCGGGACAAAAAACACCACAGGTAATAAGGCTCAGCGAGAAAGAGATTCGAATTATAAAGAAGGGTGAACCTGCGCCCCTGCCACCCCAAAAGAAATAAGCGTACAATACCTGAAATTCTATCATCTATATCTTAAGCCCAAGGGATTATCCGATATTCCACTCAACACAGTTCCTCGGCGTATCAGGGAATGCCAAAGCCACAGCCTGCGTTACAATCACCGGTATTAAACTGTGAACTGTTACTTTTCGTCGGCGCCTGACAGTAATATTATTTAGGCGTCTGTGATTTTTCATTCTACCAAAGACTCTTTCAACGGCCGTTCGGCGATTAAAAATAAGTTGCCACTCGGGTGTTTCATCAACTATCCATCTGTTCTTTTTGCGTGATTTTATAATTGGTTCGGCGTGCCACTGTTTTTTAATCACTTTACGAAGGCGGGCAGAGCTATATGCGGCGTCGCATATTACATACTCAGGGTGGAATTTGCCATAAGTGCGACGTGCTTGTGTCAGTAAAGCGGTAGACTGATTAATGTCAGCGAAATTTCCCCTAGTAATGTTTGCCCCTATGGGTATCTCATGGGCAGTATCTACTAGCAGATGTAGTTTGTATCCCCACACAAATTTTTGTTTACCATTCGTGCCATCTTTAACAGCCCATCCGGCATCAAGGTCAGATTTTCGCTTCTTGCTTCCATTTGACCATGCTTTCAAGTCTGTAGAATCAATGGCTACGCTTTTCCCAAAGCTGGGCAAGGTTTCATAGCACTTACGAGTGAGGGTACGCATAATATTCCTAACCACGACTTCATTATGCTTTTTCTGTAACTTGCGCATGAAACGAGAGTAGGCAAATTTGGAGGGCATCCCATCATAGCTAGTTATCCCACAAGCTTCTGCTATATAGGGATTGTTTTCCAGGGTTCTTCTCAATGCGGCGAATGAGGGAAGGTTAAGGATGCTCATAGCTACATAAGTTCGCCACAGGATTTTGTAAGTATAGCCGTTTCTGCCGGCATAGTAGACCTTAAGTGCCCCCAGCAATTCACCTTCAGGAATCGTGTTGAAGATTACCTCAAGCTGTCGGGCGATAGGCACATCACCTTGACAATTTAAGGGTTTCCGGTCTACAATAGAAGTGGTTGGGTGGTTCGTCACAGTTCCCCCTGACTACGCTTCCCAGTTGCTCTTACCGGAGGGCTGGGAGCGTTATGAACTTAAGATGCCCCTGGGGAGATTTGAACTCCCACCTTGGTCTTAGCCGGAGACCGGTTGTATCCTATTCAACTACAGGGGCGGACAAATAAAGCACTGGATTGCCGTCCAGTGCTTTATTCTTTATCCTCCTTTGCTGTAATCTTGAGTAAACGCTCAATGCGGGCGAGTTGTGCCTCAATCAGTCTAGCCTCGGCTTCTATTGCCTCGGCATCCTTACCGCTAGTATCTGGAGTAGGTAAGCTTTCAATCAATCTCTTAACATACATTCGCTGAAGGTCATCATCTGTCAAAGTTGAAATCACAGGTTTTGGCTCAGCTTCCGAAGGCGGTGCCTGTTGCTTAGGTTGTCTAATTGGTTTTCTTTTAGTCACTGATACAGTAGCTTTCAACCCCACTCCACTAACGGGAGACACCTCCTCAGCTATAGGGATGCCTGCCTCTTTACACAGGTCTAGGAAGACAATCGTAGCCTTGTTTGAAATGGCTGGAGAGTAGTTTCTGGCAAAGTAGTTGCGCAGTTTTTCTCTGCCATCCCTTGATGGGTCAAGCCGAGAAAATACATCGGCATAGGCCCTCCTAACAATTTCCTCCAGATTAGTACGAAACTCGTCCCCACCAGTTTGAATCATCTTAAAGGCTGGTGTAGGAGTCCCGTCATCTTGAACTAACCCAAAGAATTTAAGCGCACTGAGCAATGCTCCAATGTTCCCTTTTGGCAACCCGTAATCCAGCAATAAACCTTGGTCTACCTTTTTGGGTGTAGAGACCCATCTTACATGGTCAAAGAAGTTACTAAGGGTTGCAGCTGAAACATAGGGTGCCGACCTACCCAGTGCCTCCCCCGTCCGCTTTTCGTTCCGTGACATTTGCTCACCTCCTGTTTGCATATTGCACGCCTACAAAGAAATATTACCATAGCTGCAATACTTTGTCAAGTGCAATCAAGGGCAATTGTAGAGCAATTTTCAAAATTGGGCAAATTCAATGGCAAGATAGTTGAAGGCGCTACCTTCAGTAGATAATCCGCCAAATGGCATAAGGCAAAAACCGTACCAAAGGATAGCACCTTCAAGGGAATAATAGGACAACAGGCTAATGAGGTCAATAGGGCAAATAAATGGGGCAGACTGACTCCCAACTCCCCTAGTGGTGAGAGGGAGTTTACCCCACCCCGTTCGCAGGGCTTTGCCTTAAAAATATCACTTGCCCTAAAAGTCGGGTAGTTGCCTCAAAAGTCATAAAACGAACTATTTTGAGATTTGTTCTTCAATCCATTCAAATAAAGCCCCTTTCGGTTGTGCTGCTGTGCGCGGAATCTCAGAATATACCTCTCTTTTGCCATAAGGAGATACCTCAAGAGTATTCTTTAGATATGGCTCAGCATCAGTTGCCCTTAGCACCCATATATTATTAGGATAAACCATATAAAACCAATAAGGCTCGCCCAGTTTCTCTTTCTCAATACCTAAAGTAATTTTTCCTGGTCTTATCCATATATCACTTGGGGGAACGCTCACTTTCTCACTGCCTGATACTTCTATATAACAAAGTAATTTATATTCATAATACACGTCTAAGTCCGGCTCATCTTTTTGGTGAGGGGGTATCTTAATAAGCTCACTTGAATCTGCTCCCAAGCCGACACGAATAGAGTCTGCTAAATCAGGAAAGCGCTCTACTAATTCATCATAGAGCGCTTTTACCTTTTCCGCATGGGATTCCCATAGATGAGCATAGGGGCCTTTGAACCATTCTGGGTCAGGTTGGAAACTAACCATTTTCAAGCCTCCTTTCAGAATAACTCTTCCATACCAAAACTTTTATCAACAAGGCACAGTAACCTCATACCGATTTTGGGATAATGTTCTGGGACGTCTTTCACCAACTGTGAGGCTGCCGTATTGATTTCCCCAGCCATCGTAGCCATCACGGACTTGCCGTGAGAAAACATCTAATCGTGGCCCTTCAAAATACTCTTTAAGTTGCTGGTAGAAGGAATCGGGTTTTGCACTATGGATTGTAGATGTTTCGGTAAAACATGTTTGCATCTTACCTAAACAATCTCTGTTAAAAAATGCTTTACCTCTGTAACCAAACAGCACATGTTCAGTGACGATTTGATAAGGCCCGAATGGGCAAGGTCCCGTTCGTTTATTCCAAGTTATCATCGTATAAAATGTGAACCCCCATCGGTCCATCAATTCAAAGGCCATTTTTAAGATGGGTTCCCCAGTTTTCTTGTCTTTACTGTTGGTTGCCCATAACCACAAAAAACTCTGTTCTTCAGCCGCCCATTTATCAATCGGCACCTTTAACAATTCCTCTTTGCTTAGTGTCGGATAATCCAGCGTCGTGGTTTGATTCGGTCGGCTTTTCCGTTTACCTGTCTTTCCCTGATTCCAAGGCGGGTCAACGACAATGACTTTATACTTGTTGGTCATTTTATCCATTAGTCGCCCTTCCTTTGCCGTGTTCTCGGCTTTTTCCAGTACGGGCTATGACAACTTGGACAGGCTACCGGTTCTTTCTCAGGATTGCGTGGAATCCATTCACGCCCGCACCGGAGACAGTGGAATGTGGTAACTTTTTTTGTCCCTTTGTATGACATATTAGTAATATATCATTATAAATATATGCTGTCAAATATATTGTTAAAAATATATTAGTTAAAGTATTGACAAATACTGTTACTTCTGATATATTATTAGTAGTAACAGTAATGAGGCTGAATAAAGGAGTATTGAGATGGATGCAAGCTGGCTATATTAATAGTCAATAGGTTTACTCTGCCTTATTAAGCATTTCGCAACAAGCTAAGATAGATAAGTGCCACTATTTACCTCGAGTGTTAGTCGGCTACGGTAATTAAGTCTTTAATCTGCTCGTAGATAGCGGGTCCTATTCCTTCAACCTCGGTTATCTCGGTGATATTGCTGAA
>JAUWYE010000125.1 GCA_030615965.1 Dehalococcoidia bacterium
CAGGAACACCCATGACGAAATCAGCATCAACAGGATATTCTTCAGCCAATATTCTACCCATAGCTTCCCTTGTCGGGTAGAGTAGTTTGCCTTGGATGATGCTGTCGGGACGGGCGAAGTAAATGTATTCAAAGATGCATAAGGCCTTTTTACCATCTTCCTTCTTAAAACTCTTCACTCCCTGGCTATCAATGACTACAATTTCCCCGGGTTCGATTTCCCTTATGAATTGGGCACCTATATGGTCTAAGGCGCAACTTTCAGAGGCGATGCTCCATCCGCCGTTAATGGTTCCGAGACAAAGAGGACGAACGCCGAAGGAGTCACGAACTCCGATCAGCTTATCTTCAGTTAAGATTACCAAGGAATAAGCTCCTTGGAGGCGGTGCATGGCGTATTCTATTTTTTGCTGCCAGTTCTGGCCAGGGGAGGCCAAAATCAGGTTGGCAATGACTTCGGAATCAGTGCTAGTGTGAAAATGATAGCCGCGCTCCTGGAGTTCATCGTGGAGCAGTTTGGAGTTGATGATATTGCCATTATGTGCCAGGGCAATGGTCAACCCCTCTGATTTCACTATAATGGGCTGGGCATTCGTGGGTCTGTTTGAGCCTGTAGTGGAGTAGCGGTTATGCCCGATGCTAATATGCCCTTTGAGCAAAGCGAGGTCAGTTTCCGTGAATGCCTGGGAAACCAATCCCATACGGGTATGTATTTTTATTTCGTTGCCATCAGTGACAGCGATGCCGGCACTTTCTTGACCACGATGTTGTAAAGCAAAGAGGGCAAAAAAAGTTGCCTGAGCTACATTTATGCCTCGGGCATAAACCCCAAAAACGCCGCAACTTTCGTGCATAAAAAGTTGCCTTTACGCGCCAATTATAAAGCATCTCGCTCTTTTGGTCAATTTCTATACAAGATTTTTTTGTCGTGATATGATATACGGCATTACTAAATTAGGGAGTTTATAACAGTGGACAAGGAAAAAAAAGGGGAAATCATCACCCAATTTAGACTTAAGGAAAATGATAGTGGGTCTGTCGAGGTCCAGGTGGCTTTGCTTACTGAGAGGATAAATCGGTTAACGGAGCATCTTAAGTTGTATCCCCAGGATCGGCACTCCCGACATGCGCTCCATGGGGTGATAGGAAAGCAGAGGCGTTTTTTGGGCTACTTGAACAGGACGGCGCCTGAGCGGTATCATTCTCTTATTGCCAGATTGGGTTTGAGGAAATAATATGTCTGATGTTTTTGAGCGTTCAGTAGCTGGTAGGGTGCTTAGCATTCAGGTCGGGAAATTCGCTCAGCAAGCCAATGGTGCTGTTGCTGTTCAGTATGGTAACACGATTGTCTTGGTTACTGCCTGTGCAAGCTCTGAGCCCCGAGAGGGAATCGATTTTGTGCCTCTAACAGTGGATTACGAAGAAAAGCTCTATGCGGCGGGTAAAATACCAGGCAGCTTCATTAGGCGAGAAGGACGCCCTACGGAGGAAGCGGTTATAACTAGTCGGCTCATCGATCGCTCCCTGCGCCCTCTTTTCCCTAAAGAACTTAGGCACGATGTTCAGGTTGTGGCGATAGTGCTATCTGTTGACCAAGAAAATGACCCGGATATTTGTGCTCTTGTTGGCGCTTCAGCAGCCTTGACATTATCGGATATCCCGTTCTTTGGTCCTATATCAGCAATACATGTCGGCTATATAGATGATACTTTAGTTGTTAATCCCACCCTGCCCCAAATGGAAGATAGCTTGCTTGACCTGATTGTTGCTAGCAGTAAAGAAGACGTTATAATGGTGGAAGCAGGTGCTAAGGAAATTTCCGAAGAAATACTGCTAGAGGCAATTAAGTTGGGACACGAGGTAAATCAGGAAGTCATTAAGCTTCAAGAAGAGCTACAGCGAATTTATGGCAAAGCCAAAGTGGAAGTTGAACATAAGGAACTTGCTCCTCAGCTTTCATCTCAAATTGCTTCCCTACTTGGTGAGAAATTAAGCCAGGTTTTAGAGGAACCAGAGAAACTGCAAAGAGAGAAGGCTTTAGCGTCTCTCAAAGAGGAAACAGGGGAAAAGTTACTTGATTCTTTTTCTGAAGATGAAATCAATTTTGCTTTTGAAACCCAGCTTAGAGCTGCGGTGAGGGAAAAAATATTGCAGACAAGGCGGCACTTGGACGGCCGTCAAGCTAAAGAAATTCGTCCTATTAGCTGTGAAGTTGGCATCTTGCCTCGTACTCATGGCTCAGGATTGTTTGCTCGGGGGGAAACACAGGTGTTGACTATTACCACTTTGGGGTCTACAAGGCAGGAGCAGTTATTGGATGGCTTAGGTCTGGAGGAAACTAAACGCTTTATGCATCACTATAATTTTCCTCCCTTTTCTACTGGGGAGGTGAAACGAATAGGAACAACAGGGAGGCGAGAGATCGGGCATGGCGCTTTAGTGGAACGGGCTATTGCGACAGTACTGCCATCGGAGGATGATTTTCCTTACACTATACGCCTGGTTTCCGAGGTACTTAGTTCTCACGGAAGCACATCCATGGCTAGCGCTTGTGCCTCGATCCTCTCCTTGATGGATGCCGGTGTACCTATCAAGGCGCCTGTGGCTGGGATAGCCATGGGTTTACTTACCGGAAAGGATGGGCACTATGTTGTTCTAACTGACATTGTGGGGATGGAAGATGCCTACGGGGACATGGATTTCAAAGTTGCTGGCACAGCTCGAGGACTCACAGCTTTGCAGCTTGATATCAAACTTCAGGGGATAGATTATGACGTCCTGGCTGAAGCCTTAAGTCAGGCTCGTGAGGCAAGGTTGGAAATACTGAGGAAAATGAGTTTAACTATTAATGCTAGTCGCCCTGAACTTAGTCCTTATGCTCCCAGGATGTATGAAATGACGATCGATCAGAGTAAGATTGGGAGCGTCATTGGTCCTGGGGGTAAGGTTATAAGGTCTATTATAGATGAAACCAAGACAACTATAGATATAAAGAATGATGGTACGGTTATTGTTGGCTCTCCAAACGAAGAGGCAGCCCAGAAAGCAATCAAAATAATAGAGGGTTTAACCCGGGAAGTGGAGCAAGGGGAGGTTTACACTGGAAAAGTGACCAGGCTGTTCAATTTTGGTGCCATGGTAGAAATCTTGCCGGGGAAGGAGGGCCTCGTCCATATCAGCGAGCTTGCTAACTACCATGTACCCCGGGTCGAAGATGTGGTTAAAGTGGGTGATGAGGTAATGGTGAAAGTCATCGGAACTGACAACTCTGGTAGAATAAATTTATCGCGCAAAGCGGTATTTGAAGGACTTTCTCGTGTTCCTGGTGCCCAGGTTAAGGATTCCTCGGCTCCCGGACATCCTCGGAACAAATTTGTTCACCCACGTGGCAGGGGTGAACAACATGACAACCGTAGTAAATAAATTGCTTTACTGGCGAGGGGTATCACATGGAACCCATAAGAGTAGTTATTAATGGCGCTTTAGGCAGGCTGGGGCAAGAGATAACTAAAGCTGTGGTTTGCGAGCCCGGATTAATGGCAGTGGGTGCTGTGGAAAAGGAAGTAACTCAGCAATATCTTCCTTTAGCTGAGGCTTCCGAATTGATACTCCTTTCTTCCGATTTAGACTCGCTTTTAAGCAGCTGCGACGCTGATGTGGTGGTAGATTTCACTAATGCCGAGGTTTCTATAGCAGCCGCTCGCATTGCTATAAAACAAAAAGTTAACATGGTTATAGGCACCACAGGCCTTTCTGAAGAGAATTTGGCAGAAATTGAACAATTATGCCGGACCTATAAGGTAGGGGTGGTAGTGGCGCCCAATTTTTCTCTGGGGGCGGCACTTTTGATACATCTATCAAAATTTGCTGCTAAGTTTTTCAACCACGCAGAAATTATCGAAATGCATCATGATAAAAAGGCTGATGCTCCTTCAGGGACTGCTATAGCTACAGCCAGAGAGATGTTGCAAACGCATGGTAAACCATTCATTTATCCTGAAGTTACACGTGAAATACTCAGCAATACCAGAGGAGGACAGATGGATGGCATAGCTATCCATAGCTTGAGGTTGCCGGGATTTATGGCTGGGCAGGAAGTTATATTTAGCGGAGCGGGTGAAACTCTAAGCTTACGTCACAATACTATAAGTCGGGAGTGTTTCCTCCCTGGCGTTATCCTGGCAATTAAGGAAGTGAAAAAACGCAAGGGGCTAACTTACGGGTTGGATGCCTTGCTAAAGCTGTAGGAAAGTCATGGAAGGATTCAATGTAGCTATTGTTGGCGCTACCGAGATTGTAGGGCAAGAAATTATTAGGGTGCTTGAGCAGCGTAAATTCCCCATAGCTTCTATCCAATTACTAACCCCTGAGCATTCTTCAGGGGTGAAAGTCCTCTTTAATCATCAAAGAATTGAAGTTAGAAAAGCGCAGCCCGAGGCGTTTCGCGATGTTGATATTGCCTTTTTCTCTGCTGCTGATATTAGTCGGAGGTTATCGTCTTTGGCTGCAGAAGCTGGAGCAGTGGTCATTGATAATAGTACTGCTTCCAGGATGAACCCTACGGTGCCTCTGGTAGTCCCAGAGGTCAATCCTGGGGATATAGAATGGCATAAGGGGATAATCGCCAGTCCGAATTGCACCACAATCCAAATGGTGGTAGCGCTTTATCCCTTGCACAGGATCAATCCCATAAAGCGAATTGTAGTGAGCACTTACGAGTCAGTATCAAGTAGTGGCGGTGCTGCTCTGAAAGAAGTGACAAATCAAGCACGGTTAGTTTTGGAAGGGCGCCGTATTTGTCCTCACG
>JAUWYE010000029.1 GCA_030615965.1 Dehalococcoidia bacterium
GAAGAAAGCGGGGAATTCCCCGCCGAAGAAGTTGAGGAGATCAAGCCTCCGCCACCACTAGGGGAATATGAGGTAATTGACGACTCAGCTCGTATGTATCTTCAGGAAATCGGCAGAGTGCCACTTCTCAATATCCATGAAGAGAGGTTACTATGCCGGAGGATAGAGCTGGGCAGAAGCCTGGAAAGAATCGAAGACAACCATTTCAGGAAATACAAGAAATTCCCCTCACCCGCTGACATAGGTATTCACGTAATTTCTCAATTATCCAAGGCATACCCCGTTGTTCAGATTATCGAAGAGTGTATTGGTATCAATCCCTCCAGCAAGGTGGTGGAGACGATCAAGAATCCTAAATTTCGCTCCGCCATCGATAATGTTATAGACTCATCGTTAATAGCGGCAACCGCTAAGGGGATAGACAAAGAAACCACTACGGCCGAAGAAGCAATAGTAAATCTTTCTATAAACAGTCAACTTCTGCCCCCACAGTTGCTAGAGCTCCTAGCTAGAGATAAAACTTCATGGCAAAAACTAAAGACTCTCCTGACTAACGACAAGTTCCTCTCTCAAATCGATTCTCTTAGCAATGAATTCAAAGCTTACTTTAGACTGGTACAAGCTGAAGCGAAAGCATCAGAAAAACACCTCACTGAAGCAAACCTCCGCCTGGTGGTGAGCATAGCCAAGAAATACATTGGGCATGGCATGCCTCTCCTTGAGCTTATCCAGGAGGGGAATATTGGCCTTATCCGGGCTGTAGATAAGTTTCAGTATAGAAAAGGCTACAAGTTCAGTACCTATGCCACCTGGTGGATCAGGCAAGGTATCACTCGATCTATAGCTGACCAATCCCGTGCCATTCGCATTCCGGTACACATGGTAGAAACAATCAACAAGCTATTACGCACAATGCGGCAGTTAGTTCAAGAACTTGGACGCGAGCCAAGTTATGA
Source organism: Dehalococcoidia bacterium (assembly GCA_030615965.1). Classification (GTDB taxonomy): domain Bacteria; phylum Chloroflexota; class Dehalococcoidia; order GIF9; family AB-539-J10; genus RBG-13-51-36. The sequence continues at coordinate 957 of JAUWYE010000029.1, forward strand.
AGAAATCGGCAGCCGCCTAGGTATGTCGCCGGAAAGAGTAGAAGAAGTCATGGCCTTGTTTTTCCGTGAGCCAATATCGCTAGATATGCCTATTGGCGAGGATGAAGATAGCCGGTTAGGCGACCTTGTTCAAGATCATGCCAGTTTAGCGCCGACTGAAGCCACGTCGCAACAGCTACTCAAAGAACAAATAGATAAAGTGCTTGGTGAACTTACCGAGCGCGAAAAAAAAGTGTTGCAGCTTAGATTTGGCCTTAAAGACGGACATGCTCGAACCCTGGAAGAGGTGGGTAGAGAATTCAATGTAACTCGGGAAAGAATACGACAGATTGAAGGCAAGGCTCTACGCAAGTTACGTCATCCCACCCGCAGTCGAAAGCTCAAAGGCTATCTAGACTGATTTCACCTTAAGGGAATGTCAAGCATAGTACCCATCTTTTTAGGCAACTTGCCTCGCGTTAGTGACTTAGTCAACTTTTGTATCTCACGAAACTGATTAAGAAGTTGATTAACATCTTTGGGTGTGGTGCCGCTTCCTCGAGCAATACGGCTTCGCCGTCTGCCATCAACAATGGCTGGATTACGCCTTTCCTCGTAAGTCATAGACAGGATAATAGCTTCTATCTTTTTTAACTGTTTCTCCCCTTCGACATCTGGCAAATAAGGAGCGAATTTGGAGAAGCCCGGTATCATTTCAGCCAGTCGCCCTAAAGAACCCATCCTGTGAATTTGACGCATTTGACTGAGGAGATCCTCAAGGTCAAAATCCCCGGTGCGCATTTTTCTTTCCAAATTCTTGGCCTGTTGCTGGTCAAACGTCATCTCAGCTCGCTCGACGAAAGTGAGCATATCTCCCATACCCAAAATGCGAGACGCTAAACGGTCGGGATAAAATACTTCCAAAGCATCCATCTTCTCGCCCGTGCCCAGGTATTTTATGGGCACTCCGGTAACAAATCTAATGGAAAGGGCAGCTCCACCTCGGGCGTCTCCGTCCATCTTCGTCAGGATGAGTCCCGTGAGCCCGATTCGGCCGTGGAATTCTTGAGCCACCCTTACGGCATCCTGCCCAATCATAGCATCTACCGTAAGCAATACCTCTGAAGGCTGTATCGGGGATTTAATATCAACCAATTCCTTCATCATGGCTTCGTCAATATGCAGGCGCCCCTGAGTATCTACTATAACCCAGGTTGACCCCCTTTCCTTAGCTTGCTTTAGAGCATGCTGGCAAATTGTTGTTGATGCTACGCTAGCATCTTCACTATATACCGGGATATCGTGTTGCTCACCTAGTAATTTGAGTTGTTCAATAGCAGCAGGTCGGCGAGTATCAGCAGCTACTAATAAAGGACGCTGCCCTAGACGTTTAAGCTGAACAGCCAGCTTCACCGCCGTACTAGTCTTACCGGAGCCCTGCAATCCTACAAGCAAAGCAACCGCTGGTAAGTCAGTAACCGAAGCTAAATGGCTGGGCTCTCCACCTAAGATAGCAATTAATTCTTCATTGACAATTTTGATAATCTGCTGGGCTGGTGTTAGGCTGCGCAATACTTCAGAGCCAAGAGCACGCTCTCGCACCTTGGACAAGAATTCCTTGACCACCTTAAAATTTACATCTGCTTCCAAAAGTGCCAGCCGTACCTGGCGTAAGGCATCGTCGATGTCCCCTTCACTAAGCTTGCCTTTCCTGCCAAGCTTATCAAATACACTGGTCAGCTTTTGGGTCAAGACTTCAAGCATATTAACCCCCGCATTATTTTATTCTTAGCTAAATCCCATAGTCAACTCGTTTTGCCATGTCCAGAATTTTTCATCTCAAACCAAGAATCCCATTGCACTTAACCCAGAATCAGCATACTATATAGGTTTAATGGAATATCTTTGGGCACCATGGCGAATAGAATATATACAAAGAGCCACAGAAAGCGGCTGTATCTTATGCCAGAAACCCAGGGAAAATAACGACGAGGCAAATTTCATCCTTTATCGTGGCCAACACAATTTTATAATCCTGAACGCCTTCCCCTATAATCCAGGGCATTTAATGGTCGCTCCCTATCGGCATATAGCAAATTTACAGGATTTAGGGGATACAGAAGCAAAGGAGCACTTTGACATTATCAAGAAGAGCTTAGAACTTCTAAAAGGGGTAATGGAGCCAGCTGGCTTCAATATCGGCTTAAATGTGGGCAAAGTTGCTGGAGCCGGGATAGCGAAGCACCTCCATACTCATATAGTCCCCAGGTGGCAAGGTGACACTAACTTAATGTCGGTGTTGTCTGATACCAAAGTCATATCGGAAGCCTTGATTTCCACATACCGAAAGCTAAAAGCAAAGTTATAAGAATAGCTGCCAAATTTTATTGAGACCGTTCAGCGACTCTCCTTATAGCCAAGATAATTCCTTTAACTTAGAGACTTCGTTAAAATGACGCCAAAGCAAGACAGATTCGCAAACAGTAATTCAAAAATATAAAGGGATTTGTCATGCACTTCATCATTCTCCTGGGGATTGTCAGCCTGTTCGGGGATGTAACCTACGAAGGAGCTAGGAGCGTTGCCAGGCCTTATCTGGCTACGCTGGGGGCGAGTGCCAGTATTGTCGGGTTGGTAGCTGGCATCGGCGAATTCGTTGGCTATGCTTTGCGCCTTGCCTCTGGCTATCTTGCCGATCGCACTAAGGCATATTGGCTTTTGACCTTTATCGGTTATGGACTGCTCCTTTCCATTCCTTTGCTGGCATTTGCCGGCTATTGGCAGCTTGCTGCCGTGCTTATCATTTTGGAACGGATGGGGAAAGCAATAAGAAGTCCAGCAAGAGATACGATGCTTTCTTATGCCACAAAAAAGGTGGGGAGAGGCTGGGGGTTTGCTGTTCACGAAGCATTGGACCAGGTTGGCGCTGTCATTGGTCCTGTTGTCTTTTCCCTTGTTTTCCTGTTCCACGGTGGCTATCGTGAAGGTTTTACCCTGTTATGGATACCTGCTTTGCTAACCCTGGCTGTTCTTGCCCTAGCCAGGAAGAAAGTCCCTTCACCACAGAAACTTGAAACTCCAGAGGAAGCAAGCAGGCAAGACATCAAAGGTAAACTCCCCAGAGTTTTCTGGCTCTACACTATTTTTACTTTGTTTTCCGTGGCCGGATTTGCCAATTTCCAGTTAATTTCCTACCATCTCAAAGTCCAAGCTATTGTCCCGGATGCTCACATCCCCTAATTTATGCCATTGCTATGGGTGTAGATGCACTGGCGGCTCTTCTCGTGGGCAAGACATACGATAGAGTTGGGCTCATATCATTATTGGCAGTCCCCTTGTTAACCTTGCCCATTCCCTTCCTTGCCTTTTCCTGCAGCTACAGCCTGGTGCTAATTGGCATAGTATTATGGGGTGTGGTCATGGGGATTCAGGAAACGATTATGCGTGCCGCCATCGCTGACCTAACACCTATAGAGCGAAGAGGATTTGCCTATGGAATCTTCAATACGGCATATGGGGCGTCCTGGTTTTTGGGAGCTGCCCTGATGGGGTTACTCTATGAGCTTTCTATCAACTACTTAATCCTGTTTGTCGTCGTCATGGAGCTAATCTCAATTCCGCTATTCCTCTTAGTTAGAAAAACAGCTTAGTCTTTTACCAAAGTGAAAACTGGAAGGAAATTCCCGGAATCTGAACAGGATTGAAGAAGCGAAATTATTGACAGCTTAACTTCAGGTAGCTTGAGGATAGGAGCCAAGTATCTTAATGAAACTAGCCTCTCTCTGTAACTCTCTCACAGCTTCCTTGTAAACCTTGCCATCTAAGTGACCCTCGAAATCAGCATAAAAAACATATTCCCAGGGCTTAATTCGGCTTGGTCTGGACTCCAATTTTGTTAAATTTATATTCCTCGTGGCGAAGATACCCAAAATTCTGTATAGAGCCCCAGGCTTGTGTTCAGCAGCGAAAACGAGAGAGGTTTTATTTCTCTGCGCGGGTTTAGCTTGCTGCTTTGAGATAGCCACGAATTTGGTGTAGTTATTGACACTCGTCTCAATTTCCGGTGCCAGAATCTCCAGACCATAAATAGCGGCAGCTCTCTTGCTAGCTATGGCAGCACAGTTCTTCAACTTTTTCTCTTTTATCATTTTGGCACTGCCCGCGGTATCATAGCTAGACATAATTTCGACATTCAGTTTGCTTAAAAATTCCGCACATTGAGCTAAAGCTTGGGGATGGGAGTAAATCGTTGTTATATCCGCCAATTTTTCTCCTGGCAAAGCCATCAGGCAATGGCTTACTTTGAGAATAACTTCAGCAAATATATTGAGCGGATACGCCAATAACAAATCGTAGGTCTCGTTGATACTGCCGGCTTGCGAGTTCTCCACGGGAATTACCCCAAATTCAACCTTATCCTGCGACACAAGTTCAAAAACCTCTTTCAGCCGGATACACGGCAAAAAATCAATGTCCCCACCAAAAAGTTTTGCCGCCGCATCCTCGCTGAAAGCGCCTCTTTCTCCTTGGAAAGCAACCTTGACCATAATCCTATTGCAAAGTATAGCCTAAACCTGCTTTGAACTTCCACTGTAGCTTGATTAGCCTTTCCAAAAGCGAGGAGAAAATATCATAAAAACGGTAAACAATTCTAACCGCCCCAACCACATGCAGATAATCAAGATGGCCTTGGCTGCGCCAGGAAGCCAGGCATAGTTCAAACCGGGACCCACTCCACCTAAACCAGGCCCAACATTCCCCAAAGTAGCAGCTACTGCTGAAATTGCTGTCTCTAAATTAAGCCCCAGGAAACAAAGCACTACTGAAGCTACAACAGCAACAAGAATATAGAGAAAGAGGAAAGAGATTATATCTCGGATTATTCCCTCTGGGAGGGGCTTTTGGTTATATTTCACTGGAATTACGGCTTTCGGGGAGATAGCCCTCTTCATCATTACCCCCGTATGTTTTATCAGGGTTAAAACCCGCACCACTTTTATCCCCCCACCAGTCGAGCCACCACAGGCCCCGATGAACATCAAAGCCAGAAGCACTATTCTGGCGCCAGAGTGCCAGGAGCCGAAACCAGCAGTGACAAAGCCTGTGGTAGTCATGATTGAGATTGCCTGAAACATTCCCTCTCTATATGAGTTAAAGCCTTGTGAAAGTATTAATAAAGAGATAGCGGCCGCCAGAATAATCAAGTAAAGCCTGAATTCCTCGCCTTTAATTGCTTTCCAGTTTCTCTGCAAAACCCGATAATGAATTATGAAACTTATGCCTGCCAGGAACATGAAGGCCATGATTATGTATTCTGCCAATGGATCACCGTAAGACCCAATACTTGCCGTGGTAGGGGTAAATCCTCCGGTGGAAAGAGTCGAGAAGGAGATGCAAATTGAGTCAAAGAGAGAAAGTGTGGTCAAGAGACGCAGGAGCGCTATCTCAACGGCAGTGAAAGCTACGTAAATTGCCCAGAGAATTCTTGCTGTGGATGTGAATCGAGGGCGCAGCCTTTCAGGCAATGGTCCGGGGAACTCCCGGTCGAAGAGCTGGGAGCCGCCTACCCCCAGTCTGGGTAAGATGGCAATAAAAAGAGCTATTACTCCCATCCCACCCAGCCATTGGGTAAGGCTGCGCCACAAGAGAGCGCTCCTGGGTAAATCTTCTACCGCATTTAGTATAGTAGCCCCGGTAGTAGTGAAGCCGGACATGGACTCGAAAAAGGCATCGAGAAAACCCAACCCCACGGGGGGGAATACATAAGGGAGTATGCCAAGAAGGGGAATGAAAAGCCAGGTGAAGGCCACTATGGTAAAACCGTCGGCACGCTCTATGACATTCTCAGTTTTGAATCTAAACTCAAGAATTAATCCGATACCGAGAGTGAGTAGCAGCGCATACAAGTAAATGTACCACTTCTCGCCATAGTAAAGCGCGGTTACCAGAGGAACGATGTAGGCTAAGGCGAAGTATTTTAGGAACGAGCCAATGATGTGGAGGGTTAATCTTACCCTTTGGCGAACCATCTATTCATAAATTCGGTCCCCTTTTTGGCAGATTCCCGATTCACAATGAGAGTCAGCCAATCTTTAGGCTGTATCTCACTATCCGCACCCAGATATTTCCCCCCTCTTTGCACCACGAGGACCCTTACACCGTTTGGGGTTGCTAGCCTAGAAACACTTTGCCCGACACATTTCATGCCCTCCTCAATCTCTATTTCGAAGACCTCTGCTCTTTCGAAAGAGAGAAAGTCCTTCACATAAGGCTGTGAAATTAGGCGATAGATATGCCTGGCTGCTACCATGTCTGGGTTAACCTGTAAACTAATCCCAGCCTGCCTGAAGGTTTCCGTATGCTCTGCCTCGTCTACAAGAGAAATCACCGTTTTTACCCCAATTTCCTTGGCTATCATGCAAAGCATTAAATTCTCCGAGTCATCGCCCGCTGCGGCCACAAAGGCATGGGCATTCCTGACTCTCGCCTCTTCGAGGGTGGACTTCTGGCCAGCATCTCCTGTGATCACCATCACGTCAGAACCCTCTGCTATTTCAGCGCATTTCGCAGAGTCCCGCTCTATAACCGTTACTTGATTCCCTTCTTTAATAAGGAGCTCCGCCAAATTCCTCCCTATATCACTTAAGCCTGCTATTACGATATACATTGCTTCTCTTCAATAGTGAGTTACCTTTGCCATCCTTTTGGTGAATCAGCGAACTAATGCTGAAAAAGGGAGTTGCAGATTAAGGAGCAAATAAACTTGAGGTTTGATTTGGAATACCAGACACTCTCCATTCATATTACTTCGCTATTCTACCGCTTTTAAGCGTCCAGCGATTTTACGCCCCCCTAATATACTTGTCAAGTGCTGAGTTTACAGGGCGGCAATTTCCTTTTTAACTCTTTTAGCCAGGTCAGTGATTTAAGCTCTCGCTGCAAAATATACGTTACATACTCGTATAGTACCTGTTCTAACTCCGAGGATAATTCCGGGTTTACTCTGACCCGCCTTGCAGTAGCATAGTCACAGCCTTGCCACAAACGGAGAACCTTCAAAGCTCCCACTGAAAGGGGAAGGGAGGGTTTTAAGGAAATTGCTTCGATTTGCTCGTAACGGTGATTTTCTTCAGAATTACAATGAGGACATAAGAGCCCCCCCTTGCTGGGGCTGAAAAAATTGACTATCGGCTTGAGGGGCGAATCACAGTTAACACATCGGCGCAACTGAGGACGGTAACCAAGATAGTGGAGAAGATGCAGCTCAAAATAACGCAATATAGTCTCGTTGCTGTCCGGCTCGCTCAACTGATTTAAGATATCAAGCAATAAATCAAACAAAGGACGATTCTCACCGCCCTCAACAGTAAAGGAATCGATAAGCTCTAAGATGTAAAGGCCACAAGCCATGCGCCATAAATCACTTTTCAAAGCCAGGAAACCGGTTATCGTTTGACTTTGGGTAACAATATCGAGATTACGCCCTTTAGCTAGCAACATCAAGCTATGCGTCAATGGTTCTACATTGCCACCCAATTTGCTCTTGGGGCGACAAGCTCCCTTAGCTACTGCACTTAACTTGCCAAATTCTGGAGTATAAATAGTGACAATCTTGTCGAATTCGCCCAGCTTGGTTTGTTTTAAGATTATGCCTTGTGTTTGATAACTCCGAGCTGTACCCACCTTAAGTCCCAAACTCTAAAAGCTAAATCCTAAACAAATCCAAATATCTAACCTTAAAGTTCAAAGCCTCTATTTTGAGGCGTTTGGATTTTGACAAGTATTATACCCTCTCCAGCCCGGCAACCGTAATCAAGAGCAGCTACCCGAGTCTTCGCCTAAAACTCTTTTGGACTGCTTCTCGGTGTGGTTCAACACTAAATTGATGGCATTGGCGGCGGCAGCAAAGGAGTAGTACACAGGCAAACCGGACGAAATACAACTACGGATAGCAGCCAGAATGGCCTCAGCCTCTTTGGGCAGAATACTGGGTTCAAGCACCATTGCCACTGGCTTGGGAAGATGACCCTGCTTTATGGAAAACCTACTCATTAACAAATTTAGATGGGTTTCTGTAATCTGAGGCACTGTGAATTGGCCTGTCCTGACAAACGTGACCAAGAAATCAGCCCCTTCCCACCTTGATACTATATCGAAGGTTTTACTTATGCCCTCAAGGTTCATCATGCCTTGTGAATAGTCCACGGGATTTCGCAAGATGTTGCCTGCGACGGGAGTAAACTCCAGTATCTGAGCAACGATCTCCTGAGGAAGTGGAGGGACTCTTAGCCCTCTGTTCTCAAACTCGTCAGCGATTAGGACGCTGGCTCCACCTCCAGCACCGAACAACAACGCATTCCTGCCTCTGGGAATAGGCAAGAACAGAAGTGTGACCAATACATCGATCATTTCTTCGATGCTACCGACACTAATGATTCCCAACTGCTTGCAGAGGGCATCCCAAGTGGCCCGGCTTCCAGCGAGTGCCGCAGTATGGCCGGCGACTGCTCGAGCGCCTCCCTCGGTAGCCCCCCCTTTAAGCATTATCACTGTCTTTTCCTTCGTTGCCTCCTGCAGGGTCCTGCGGAATCGTTTCCCATCCTTAATTCCCTCGATGTAAAGGGCTATTATTTTGGTATCTACATCATTAGCAAGATATTCGAGCAAATCATTTTCATTGATGTCACATGCGTTGCCGTAGCTTATGACCTTGCTGAAGCGAACGCCTCGCAACGCTGCTTGCCTGACCAAATAGATGGAATTGCCACCACTTTGACTAATGACTCCTACCGGGCCGCTTTCTTTGGGGAAAGCCGGACTGAAGGATAGGCGTGATTGGGGGCAGTAAATGCCCATACAGTTAGGGCCGATAATCCTGATCCCCTTCCTGCGGGCGACTTCCACCAGTTCAGATTCTAGCTTTATTCTCTGTTCCTCGTCGGTCTCACTAAAGCCCGCTGTACAAAAGTGAACTGCTCGTACCCCTTTTTCGGCACATTCCTCCACAAGCCTAGCAGCAACCTGGGCATTAACCAGGCCGATTACATGGTCGATGCTGCCGGGGACATCTTTGAGGCTGGTATAAACCTTATGACCTTTGATCTCCCCGCCCTTGGGATTAACGAGATAGAAGGGGCGGTCGAATTCAAATTCGATAAGGCCCTCCAGGAAAGTTCGCGTCCAGTGCCAAGGCTCGGCAGTTGTGATGCCAACAAGGGCGACCGAATTAGGGTGGAAAAGGAACTCCAAGCTATGCTGATGCGCATTCTTCATACTCTTCACTCAGTAATACTTTGTTAACCTGGGTGGATGGTGAGATAAGTTCGCTACAAAGAAGCCGCATGCCTATAATGTCATGTGGCCGATAACTCTTAATGTCAACTTTTTTGAGATTGCCATGCTACTTGGTGTTGTGTGAGCGAAGATGCAAGGCTGCCTCTGTTGGAAGTATAGCAAAGAGCTTATGGATTGTAAATGCTACTTTGAGCTTGGAGATTTCCACTGTGCGAGCTACTCGACAGCTTTCCCCAAAAGTGTATTTGATAGGCTAATAAAAATATGGTAAATTGCATTTAGATTTTGGGAAAACCAAAGCATTGCATAATGCTTTTGCTACAACTTAATCGTAACCCGGTCTAGAATTTCTTAATTTACATCGTAATTAGGAGACTTGTATTGAAAGCGGAGAAACTACGAAAATTCGAGTATATTTTCAACCCAAGAACGGTAGCTGTAATAGGAGCTTCCGATAATGATGGCTTCTCACAGGCTTTAACGGGCACAAAACTCAGAGACAGTCTGTTCTTGGTTAATCCGAAGTATAAAGAACTCCACGGTAAAAGATGCTACGCCAGCATCTTAGATATAGAAGGCGGAATTGACTATGTTGTCATAGCAGTGCCAGCATTACTCGTCCCAAGAGTATTAGTCGAATGTATAGAAAAGGGCGTAAAAGTGGTCCATGTCTTTACAGCCGGTTTCAGTGAAACTGGAGCAGAAGAAAGGAAAATTTTAGAGAACGAGGTGCAGAAGATAGCCAGAGGTAAAGTTAGCTTAATTGGTCCTAACTGCATGGGAATATGTTGCCCTAAGTCTGGCTTAGCTTTTATTCCGGATGTCTTAGCCACGGAAGGTCCGGTTGGGGTGATTTCACAAAGCGGCACTTTTGCTGAGCAATTCTTGTCCATCGGGAAGCTAAGAAATGTAAAGTTCAGTAAGGTTATCAGCTACGGGAATGCCATAGACCTCGACTGTCCCGACTTCTTGGAATACCTGGCGCATGACTCCGAAACTGAGGTTATAGCTTTATATATGGAGGGGACAAAAAACGGTAAGCGTCTCAAAGCAGCGATGACCGAAGCTGCAAAACTAAAGCCAGTACTGGCACTCAAAGGAGGAGTAACTGAGCATGGTAACCGGGCAGCATCTTCTCACACAGGCTCATTAGCCGGTTCACCAGAAATCTGGAGTTCGCTTTTCAGACAGGCCGGTGTAATCCAAGTGGAGGACTTCGATGAACTACTGGATGCCACTTTGGCATTGTCCTGCGCCCTTCTCCCTTCAGGGAAAGGAACTGCTATTATTACCAACTCCGGTGGTTTTAGCGTGCTTGAAACTGATTTATGTGTAAAAGCAGGACTGGAAGTCCCTCAATTCACGAAGGAAACGATAGCTGAATTGCGCAAAATGGTTCCGCTAGCGGGAACAAGCATAAATAATCCCCTGGACGCTTGGCCGATATACTATAACATGCCCGGAACAACAGGAACACTTGCAGATGCTATCAAAATCCTGTCTCACGATAAGAATATTGATTCAATAGTGCTGCACTTTAACGAAGTGCGTTACCTGCGGCATGTGCTTGGAGAAGCAACTGAAAACTACCTGAAGGAACTTGTTAAGATTATGGTCCAGGGGTGTAGATATGCTCGAGATGAAATGGGCAAGACCGTAATGATTTGCGTTTCACTCGATGCCTATTCGGAAGATGAAGAGGATAGAAGGTATCACTTGCTGGCTAAAAAGGCTTTCGAAAACGAGCGATTCCCTGTATATCCCGCGCTTGGTGCCTCAATCAAGGCTTTATCCAACTTGTACAGGTACAAGGCTCACTGTCGCAACCCATAGAGTCTGCCACCACCGCCAATCGCCAACTTTGTCGGATAGAGTATCCGAACTCAAATTTCTTGAGTCGCCGGACAAATATCAAACGTAGACTAGCAAAAACTCAGCTCCCCAAAGATGAGGACTACTAAGCTACTTATTGTGAGACGGGATTTCAGACCAGTCCAATTTTCTGGGCCACTATTTCCCTGTGGAAGTCAGTGTTGCCAAAAGCAATATCTGAGGCCAAGCTTCTACGGTAATAAAGGGGTATGTCGTGGTCAGCACTGGTAGCGATTGCCCCGTGTAGTCTCACTGCCCACTTGCTAGTATTCTTGTAGACTTCGTTGACATATGCCTTTGTCATAGAGGCTTCTTTAGCGCAGGGAAGTCCCTCCGACTCCATCCAGGCTGCCTCATAAACCAGATAACGGCTGGTTTCCATCGCCGTCCACATGTCAGCCATCTTGTGTTGAAGTGCTTGGAAAGCGCCTATGGGCCTCTCATATTGAACCCTTTCTTTGGAGTACGCCACGGTCATTTCTACACAAGTCTGTATAGCACCTATGGATTCGGCACACTTAGCGATGGCGCCTTTGCGCAACATCATTTCCACAATGGGCCATCCCTCATCTATCTTGCCAAGTATATTTTTCTTGGGCACATTGACGTTCTCAAAACGCACCTCGCATAGCTTATCTGCGGCGATGGTGGGTATTACCTCACAACTTATTCCAGGAGTCGTGGAGTCGACAATAAAGAGGGTGATTCCCTTCTCGGGTGAAGTTCCATCTTTTGTCCTTGTGACACAGAGGATGTAGTTCGCAACATGGGCCATTTCCACGAAGAGCTTTGTACCGTTTATTATGAAGTCATCTCCTTTTGATGTTGCCTTAACGGCGATTCCAGAAGCATCGAAGACGCCGTCACCTTCGAGGAGAGCCGTGGTAAGAATTAGTTCACCTTGAGCTATCTTGGGAAGTAATTCCTTCTTTTGCTCTTCACTTCCCGCCTCGAGTATAGAGAAAGTGCTAGTTATAGTAGCTACTAATGGTCCAGGAAGAATATTTTTGCCTATCTCCTCTAAGAGGACAACAAGGTCCTGGAATGTATAACCTATACCCTCGTATTCTTCAGGTATGATTAGGCCCATCCAACCCAGCTCAGCCATCTTCTTCCAGAGTTCGGGAGAGTATCCTTTCTCACTTTGTTCGAGTTTTCTTACCAGAGTCTTGGGACATTCTGTGGTAAGAAAATCTCGTGCCATTTTCTTCAATATTTCTTGTGTTTCAGTAAATCTAAGATCCATGATTTCTCCTTATCGAAGCTTAGTTTATCTCATCCTGAGTAAGCCGAGGCCGTACCAGGCGATGATATTCCTTTGTATCTCATTTGTTCCCATGGATACGGTGGTTATGAAATGGTCGTGGAACATCCTCTCCCATAACCCGTCTAAAGGAGCCCATCGAGAAGTCTTGACCTGGCCGTAGGGGCCCAAAATGTCCGTAGCCAGAAAAGCACAACGCTCGCCCAGTTCACTGAAGAAAATTTTACCTGCTGAGGCATCCATCAGGGACATTTCGTTTCTGTTTTGTAAATCAGCGACACGGTATGCCAGGGCGCGGGCTGCCTCTAATTCGCAGGCTAGCTCAGCCAGCCGATTACGGACAAGCGGGTTCTTGGCCAGTGGCTGCCCGTGTCGTTTGGTCTCGTTGCAAAATGTCACCAGTTGTTCTAGCCCGCGGATCATGCTCATGATTTCGCTTATGCCAGATCTCTCGAAACCAGCCAGAAGATTTACAACAGCCCAGCCCTCGTGTTCCTGGCCGACAATATTTTTGGATGGCACATGAACATCGTCAAAATAAACCTCGGCATAAGGAGCATGGCCATCCAAGTATGGAATTGGCCTTACCGTGATCCCTGGCGTCTTCATATCGTGTAGAAGGAAGGTTATGTTGTGATGTTTTCGAGCAGTCGGGTCTGTCTTGAATACGCCAAAGCCCCAATCAGCTTTGTGAGCGCCGGTGTTCCAGGTTTTCTGACCATTTATAATGTACTCGTCGCCCTTTTTTATTGCTGTTGTGCTCAGAGAGGCTAGGTCTGAGCCGGCATTGGGTTCGCTCCATAGCTCACACCACATAACCTCTCCCCGGGCAATAGGTGGCAGGAATTCTCTCTTTATTTCTTCACTTGCGGCCTGTAACAAGGTTGGGGCAAGCATTTGCACTCCAAAAATATCTACTCCGGGAATGCCATAGTATCCTCTGGCTTCAGCAAAGAGGACGCGGTCCATCATGTCTCCTTTGCCAGCATATTCTGGTGGCCAGCCAAGGGCAAGCCATCCCTTTTTGGCAAATTCTTTGGCGCAATATAAGTTGTACTCCCAACACTCGTCTACTTCATAGATGGTCTCAAATCCCACAAAGCTTGGCGGTTTCTTTTTTTCAAGTTCTTTACATGTGTCATCGAACTCCTGTTTGCGAACTTTTTGTTCATCTGTAAGCGAAAGGTCCATGTATACCTCCTTTGAGTTTGAAAATATTATGACAATGCCGCTCGGTTTTGCGCCTTATTTTAGATTGTGTGGAGAAAATTGTCAAAAAGTTTGTTGCGGTATGAACCCCGGAGCAAAAATTTAAAAGGAAGGAGGTTCTACCACCATGGACAAGGGCCAAAAAAAATGGCATCACAACCCTGCTGTGACTTATAAAGCGTTTGATGAAGGCAGAATCTGCTCTCAGGGATTAAAAATCCCTTTCACAAGGAATTGCCAGCCTACCCGAAAAGCGTGACCAATGCCGTGCGCATAATTTGGGATTAACGAACCCTGGGAATTGGCTGTTATCAATCCTAATTACAATATTTCCAGTCTGACTCTGGTATCCTCTTTAGCTGCTTTTACGCGAAGTAGCGTTCGTAGTGCTTGAGCTACGCGACCTTGCCTGCCGATAACCCTTCCCTTGTCATCGTCAGCAACCTCTAATTTAAATAGCAAGCCTTCATCACTATTTTCCTCGGTGATCTTTACCGCGTCAGGTTCTGCCACAATGGCTTTAATAATGTATTCCAGCAGGTCTTTCATTTCGCCTCCTTAACAGTTAGTTTTGGCCTGAGGTCGGCTTAACTTTATCCATGATGCCTAGTTTACCGAGCAAGCTGCGCACCGTATCTGTAGGCTGAGCTCCATATCTAAGCCACTTTAAAGCTTTTTCTCCATCGATGCTGACAGTTGCGGGGTCAGTCAAAGGATTGTAATGGCCGATAATATCAATGAATTTACCATCACGGGGAGAGCGACTATCGGCTACTACCACTCGGTAGAATGGTTTGTTTCTCCTTCCCATACGGCGTAATCTGATTTTAACCATTTTAATAAGGTGATTATCTCTTAAGTGTCAATGTTTGTCAATGGCTTCTGGCTTAGAGGGCATATTTTGATAATCTGGCGGCACAGAAATAAGAAAATTATATAGTGGTCGGGCAGTTCAGACAATGATTTTGGGAGAGAATACATATACGGTTGTTGTTTTGAACTTCCTCCTTAGTAAGGCTAGTTGTGGTTTATATATCCTAATCCTTCTTTCCTCGCAAGTGACCGGCATATTAAGCGCTTTTGATATGACTTTCTCCTCTAGTTTCCCTTCACATATTATGGCGGCTTCAGCTTGATTTGCTCCTAGCTCTATAAGC
>JAUWYE010000030.1 GCA_030615965.1 Dehalococcoidia bacterium
GAGTGACATCAAAAGCGGTTGCTACCCTCCGTGATGTGCCGCGGCCAACAAATCCAATGCCGCCAGATTTCATCTGTTCTTTGCAGTAGCGCACACAACGTCCACAGAGAATACAGCCCCTGTCCTTTATCTTGAAACGAACCTTGTTAATACCCATATTTGCAGCCATGTCTTGCAGCGTCTTAGAGTTTGGGCATGAGCTAAGCAACAGTTCCACAATTAGCTTTCGAGATCTCGTCACCTTCTCTGAGTTAGTAAGGATTACCTGCCCCTGTTCTACCGGCAGGGTACAGGAGGCTTCAAGCGACGAACGATCGCCCTTAACCACCTCCACCAAGCAGACACGACACTCACCGTAGCAACTCAGACCGGGATAGTAGCAGAGTGTAGGGATAGTAATGCCCATTTCGCTGGCTGCCTCAAGGACGGTGGTACCCTCGGACACCCGTGTTTTTATACCATCTATAGTCAGTTCAACCATGCTATTCCCCCGTTACAAGATTATGACCGCATTAAACTTACAGCTGTCGCGGCAGAGACCACACTTGATGCACTTTTCCTGGTCAATTATATGCGGTTTTTTCTTTTCACCAGATATAGCCCCCTGTGGGCATTCTCTGGCACACACCAGACAGCTAGTGCACTTCTCCGCGTCGATGATGAAGGTTA
Organism: Dehalococcoidia bacterium; assembly: GCA_030615965.1. Lineage (GTDB taxonomy): Bacteria > Chloroflexota > Dehalococcoidia > GIF9 > AB-539-J10 > RBG-13-51-36. Next base: position 670 of record JAUWYE010000030.1, read on the forward strand.
TTAGTGCCTTGCATACCCCCGCCGGGCACCGCCTTTCTCTTATGTGAGCCTCGTATTCGTCGCGGAAGTATCTGATAGTAGAGAGAACAGGGTTAGGTGCCGTGCCACCGAGAGCGCAAAGAGAGGCTTCCTTAATGACGCTGCCAAGCTCCTCCAAGAGTCCGATATCCTCCTCCCTGCCTCTCCCTTGAGTTATGTCGGTAAGGATATCCAGCATCCTGTCCAGTCCTTCACGGCACGGCGAGCATTTGCCACAGGATTCTTCTGTCAGAAATTTCACGAAATATCTGGCTATGTCTACCATACAGGTATCCTCATCCATGACAATCATGCCACCTGAGCCCATCATTGATCCCGCCTCGGTAAGCCTATCGAAATCGACCGGCAGGTTAATGAGACTCTCAGGCAGGCACCCACCTGATGGACCACCGGTTTGGATGGCTTTGAATTTCTTGCCGTGGGGGATGCCACCCCCGATGTCACAGATAATTTCCTTGAGCGTAATGCCCATGGGCACCTCAACCAGCCCAGTATTGTTTATCTTACCCACCAGAGAAAATATCTTGGTGCCCTTGCTTCCCTCTGTGCCGATTTGTGAATACCAGTCGGCGCCACGGTTAATGATGAGAGGCACATTTGCCCAGGTTTCCACATTATTGAGATTAGTGGGTTTGCCATAAAGTCCCTGTAGGGTGGTGTGGATATGCTTGGGACGTGGCTCTCCGACCCTTCCCTCCAAGGAAGCCATGAGTGCCGTGGACTCCCCACAGATGAAGGCACCTCCACCACGCGAGATTCTTACATCAAAATCAAAGCCAGAGCCAAGTATATTCTGACCAATAAAACCGTGCTCCCTTGCCTGGCCCAAGGCTATGCCAAGATTCTTCAGAGCGAGTGGATACTCGAGCCGCACATAGACATAGCCGTCGTGTGCCCCCACGGCATAGGCACCTATTACCATACCTTCCAAGACGCTATGAGGGTTCCCTTCGAGAAGACTCCTGTCCATATAGGCGCCAGGGTCACCCTCGTCGGCATTACAGATGACATAGCGGATGCCATCTGAAGACGGAGCATTGCGGCAGGACTCCCACTTTCTGCCTGTGGGGAATCCCCCACCACCACGCCCACGTAGGTCGGATTTCTTGATTTCTTCAGTTACTTCCTCCGGCTGCATGTTGAAGAGGACTTTAGGCAAAGCCGAGTAACCGCCTATAGCAAGGTAGTCTTCTATGTTTGTGGGATCAATGAGACCATTATTGCCAAAGACAAGTCTTTGCTGTCTTTTGTAAAAGGGAACATCTTCCTCGGACTGCGCCTTCTCTTCGTTCACCGGGTCAATATAAAGTAGCCTATCGATGATGTTGTCTTTTATGACCGTCTCCGCGATTATTTCAGAAACATCGTCTGGACTAACGCGCTGGTAGAATATTTTTTGGGGATGCAGTACCATTAGTGGACCACGTTCGCAGAAACCATGACATCCTGTCACTTTCAATTCGACCTGCTTGCTTAACCCTTGTCGCTTTATCTCGTTCTTGAATGCTTTGGCAACATCCTCGCATCCGTACGCATGACAGCCAGTGCCTCCGCAGGTTGAGATACAGGGCTTTTCTGGCTTGCGCTGGCTCAGTATTTTAACCCGCAATTGTTCAAGTTCAACTGCTGACCGCAATCTCTTCATGTCTCCTATCTTTCGGTGTCTTTTTGTATTTATTAAGGACTTTTTTGACTTTTCTGGAGCCCATTTGTCCTTGGTATTCATCATCTACAACCAGGATAGGTCCTAGAGCGCATGCTCCCAGACAATTCACCGTCTCCAGTGTGAAGCGCATGTCATCAGTGGTGTTGCTAGGCTCGATACCTAGTTGCCTTTTCACTTCATCCAGTACGGCCGGAGCACCGCGCACATGGCAGGCGGTACCGAGACAAACGGTCACTGTGTGCTCACCCCGTGGCTTCAAACTGAATGCCTTAAAAAAGGTGGCCACACCACAGATTTGTATCAAGGGAAGACCCAACTGGCTCGCTACCGCCCTTAGAGTATGTTCTGGCAGATAATGATGTTCCGATTGCACATCCTGAAGTATTGCGATGACACTATCGTGTTTGCCACCGTATCTATCCACTATGGCCTTCACTTTTTCATAATCGTTTACCATTGCATAAGCACCTCTCCCCGTACTTTTCCTGACCTTTTCATTCCTACATTTTTACAGATATCCCTTTCTCAGCCAAATATTCTTTTGCCTGAGAGATGGATATTTCGCCGAAGTGGAAGATAGAGGCAGCCAAAACTGCCGCCGCTTTGCCAATTGTTACAGCTTCATAAAGGTGCTCCAGCTTGCCTGCTCCTCCCGAGGCAATAACTGGGATGCTGACAGCTTCGGCCACGGCTCTGGTCATTTCCAGGTCATATCCTTCCTTTGTGCCATCGGCATCTTTGCTGGTGAGCAGAATCTCCCCAGCCCCTAGCTCCTCCACCCTCTTCGCCCAGTCAACAACGTCTATCCCTGTGGATTCACTACCACTCTTGACTACGACCTCTAATCGTGGAAGACCAGTTCCAGGGGGGTTTTTTCGTCCATCAATGGCAACAACGAGCCTTTCCTTGCCAAACTTGTTCGAGGATGCTCTTATCAGATCAGGAGTTCTAACTGCAGCCGTATTTATCGAAACCTTGTTCACCCCAAGGTCAAACAAGGTCTGCATGTCCTCAAGGCTAGCGATACCGCCTCCCACGGCAAAGGGAACCGTAACCACATCACAGACCCTTTTCACCCATTCAAAACGCGTCTTTCTACTCTCCACGGTGGCGAAGATATCGAGGAATACCAGTTCATCAGCGCCTTCCCGGCAATAAGCCTCCGCTGCCTCTACAGGGTCTCGAGCATCCCTCAGATTCACGAAGTTTATTCCCTTGACCACCCTGCCATCCTTCACATCCAAACAGGGTATGATTCGCACTACGCTCATCTTATAAATCCCAGATTACTGGTAATGTATATCTCTGAAGGGTCTGAGGATGAGCCCGAATGGAGACTCACTAGATTGGCTCACAACTCTAAGAATAGCGATTGCCTTTCTCTTTATTTCTTGAGCTTATTATGTTGCAAATTTCCACCCTCTTCGTTGTTTGCCTCCGACAACCTTTTACCGATAATCTTGTCAGACATATGGCGAACTTGTCAATTCCCTGAGAAGGTAACCAACACTACACAAAATGCTTATTAATGTTTGCTATACTATGTTGTCGCCATAAGGAGGCAAATTGCGTACCATCAGAGTTGGCATAGCTCAGATTAATTCCACTGTAGGCGACCTCAGTGGTAATACCAGGAAAATAATGGAATCTATTGACCAGGCGAGGTCGCTCGGAGTTGACCTACTAACTTTCCCCGAACTGGCCATAACCGGCTACCCCCCCGAAGATTTGCTGCTTAAACCCCAATTCATTAAGCAAAACAGGGAAAGCCTTAACAAAATAATAGAGCGCAGCTCAGGCATGGTGATAGTGGTGGGCTTCGTTGACAGCGATGGCGATATATACAATGCTGCCGCAGTGCTCTATGACAAAAAATTGGTGGGCGTTTACCATAAATTTTATCTGCCGAACTATGGCGTGTTTGATGAAAATAGGTATTTTCAGGCAGGAAGGGAATGTCCAGTTTTTATCATTTATGGCATCGGCATAGGCATAACTATCTGTGAAGATATGTGGTATGAAGTCGGGCCGGCAATCGTCCAGGCCTATGCCGGAGCTAGGGTGCTGATTAATATAAGCGCTTCCCCATATCACACCGGAAAAGAGCTTTTTAGGGAGAGAATGCTTTCTACCAGAGCATCGGACAGTGTAGCTATCGTCGTCCATAATAATTTGGTTGGAGGGCAAGATGAGCTTGTATTTGACGGCAATAGCCTGATTATCAATGAGAAAGGACAACTCATTGCTCGGGGAAAGCAGTTTGAGGAAGACTTTGTAGTGGCTGATTTGGATGTGGAGTCAGTGTTTCGCTCTCAGTTGCATGATCCTCGACGAAGGAAAGAAACGCCATGGGTCAGGGAGAAACTAGAAGAAGCTACCAGGATAGAGGTGTCAAGTGAGTATCCGGCAATTGCCAGGCCTCCTTTGCCGCCGAGACGAGTTGACAGACTGGATGAACTTGCTGAGATTTACCAGGCCCTTGTCCTCGGCACCAGAGACTATGTGCGCAAAAATGGCTTTGAGAAAGTAGTCATTGGTTTATCCGGTGGGGTTGATTCAAGTCTGGTAGCTGCCATAGCAACAGATGCCCTTGGGGCTGACAATGGCATAGGTGTTTCCATGCCCTCTCGCTACTCATCGCCGGGCAGCAAATCGGATGCTGAAGCTTTAGCAAGAAATCTAGGAATAGAGTTCAAGGTAATACCCATTGAGAAGGCGTTTAGCTCCTATTTGGAAACACTGGCGGAGCCTTTCAAGAATACTCAACCGGATGTCACTGAGGAGAACATCCAGGCAAGAATCAGGGGCAATATTCTCTTTGCCTTATCCAATAAGTTCGGCTGGTTGGTGCTTGCTTGCAGCAATAAAAGCGAGACGGCTACGGGCTATACCACCCTTTACGGGGATATGGCTGGAGGCTTTATTCCCCTGAAAGATGTTCCTAAGACATTGGTCCTCGAATTAGCTAGATACAAGAATCGCCAGGCCGGGAAAGAGGTGATACCCTCTGCTGTCTTAACCAAAGCACCATCGGCTGAACTAAGACCCGACCAAAAGGATACCGATACCCTGCCACCATATGATATACTGGATCCTATCCTAAAGGCCTATGTGGAGGATGACTTGGCGATTGACCAGATTATAGCCATGGGTTTGGACCGTGACATAATTATAAAGACAGCTCGCTTGGTAGAGAGGAGTGAATATAAGCGCCGCCAGGCTGCTCCCGGTATAAAGATAACCCCCAGAGACTTTGGTCGAGATAGGAGATTGCCCATCACCAATAAATTCAAGGAGGAGTAGTTTGAGAAAGATCGGTGGTATTCTGCTAGCAGTGGGCCTGGGCATTTTGATAGGCTGGGGTCTTTATTGGTTCTTCCGTTTAGCTTTCTTAGAGCTGCCCTTGCCAGTTAAAATTGCTATTGCCGCAATAGCTGTGGGGCTTATCATACTCCTGGCATCGCTAGGCCGGGAGAGACATCGAGCATCCAGAGAGGAGAAGGAGAAATTCAAGGGGGTAGAAAAATGATTATGGTTACCACAGAACAGATAGAGGGCAAAAAAATAACAGAAACCCTGGGTTTGGTTAGAGGCAGCACTATCAGGGCCAGGCATATGGGGCATGATATTATGGCTAGCTTGCGCAACATTGTTGGTGGTGAAGTCAAGGATTACACCGTAATGCTGGCACAGGCTCGGGAAGAGGCAATACAGAGGATGATTGAGCAAGCTGAGAAAATGGGTGCTAATGCCATAGTAGGCATCAGGTTTGTAACCTCGATGGTGATGTCCGGAGCTGCTGAGATGGTAGCCTATGGAACAGCGGTGAAAGTGGCGTGAGTTTGAGTTGGCTAGGATAAACGCTCAGGGCAAAGTTAGCTTCCTCATATTAGTGCATATCCACCCTTTCCATAGCCTGGTTAAACCTTCTTCAGAATAGTAGTGACCGGGCTATATTCTAGAGATTTTAGGTTAGATTTTAGACGATTCAAACTGATAATTGGACAGAGAGTGGATTCTCTGATATCATATCTTAGCTTATGGTCAGGAAAGGAGGGTGAAAATCTCATAAGGAGGATGTTAGATGTTGTGAGCTAAGCAGGATGAGATTAATCCGGGGCTATCTCTGTGCTTTTCTCTTACAGTAACTGGATTACCCTGTTCATAATGCGCTGTTAATTCTGTTCATGTTCTAATTTTTTAAGTTTTTCCAAATTACCAAGAATCAGTCTTCACTACTCTCAAAATCGCCCCTCGGCTGAATATACAATTCCCAGATTTTGTCCTATACGAGGCAAAAGCATTAACGCGTAGCATGCCGAATGAAAGGAAGGTTATAGTAGTATGTTTGTCGCTGACGATAGGGTTGATGTTGATATTGAAATCGACAAAAAGCAAGTATGTCACTATATAGGATATGAGGATAATCACAAGCTGTCAGCACGTATTTCCTCTTTGATTGATGACTACGCAGAGCACGCTCATCACCTTATTAACCCGTTATATTCATATATCATCAAGGATGTGGAGTGGGCTCGAGGCTCCATCGCCTTTATTGAAGATTCGATTATCTTCCAAAGTCGAATTATCGCTCAGTTGTTGGAGCATTGCCACCAGGTTGCAATATTCTTGGTGACAATAGGCAAATACCTGGGGGAGACAACATCTCAGCTAGCCAGAGACGGGCTCATACTCCAGGCGACTGTTTTAGATGCAATAGGGTCAGATGCTGTGGAGAGGTTGGCGGACTTTGCCCAAGACAAAATAAAGGAGATAGCTGAGGCTCAGGGACTTGTCACCAGCCGACGCTTTAGCCCCGGCTATTGCGACTGGAACATAGGTCAGCAACGGATGCTCTTCTATGCTCTAACCGGTAATACGTTAGGGATTCGCTTGACTGGGGAGTGTCTAATGATTCCTCAGAAGTCAATTTCGGGCATTATCGGTATCGGACCCCCAAATGGCAATGTGGAGAATTACAACCCCTGCAAGACCTGCAACAAACAAGATTGTCCAGGAAAGAGGTACTGTCAAGGATAATGGCTCGCAAAGGACTGGAGGGAGGCAGTTTCAAGGTTTTAACTGAAGAATCTATATTGAAGGTGCACCAGACTGCGATGCAAGTGATTGAAGAGGTGGGCTTTGAAGTGCAGTCAGACATGGCACTGGAGCTTTTCGAGGGAGCTGGAGCCAGGGTGGATTGGGAAAAGCATCTGGTGCGGCTGGATGGGAGTAAAGTTAAGGAGCTTATTGAAGCGGCACCATCGAAAATTAGACTCTGTGGACAGGATGAAGCACATGATATTATTTTGGGCGGCCGGCGAGTGTATGCTGGAACGGGTGGCACGGCACTTTATGTCTATCAGCCTGATGTTAACCAGAAAAGACTGGCAAGCATGGAAGACCTGCGATGCATCGCCAGATTGGTTGATAAGCTGGATAACATCCACTTTTTTCTGCTGCCGACATATCCCAATGAACTGCCTTTGGAACAGGTAGATGTGAACCGGTTTTTCGCCGGACTGGATAATACCACCAAGCATGTTATGGGGGGTGTTTATACGCTTGATGGTGCGGAACAGGTAATACGGATGGCACAAATTGTTGCCGGCTCTGCTGAAAATCTTCGCCAGCGCCCCTTGATATCCATGATAGCCTGCATCATAAGCCCACTAAGGATAGACAAGACATATGGCGACTTGCTCGTGACTATTGCCAGAAATGGCATACCTGTAGCTTGTCCCGCAGAACCATTGTGTGGTGCCACTTCACCGGTTACGCTCGCTGGAACCCTGGTAGTCCAGACTGTAGATTCGCTGTTGGGTGTAATGCTCACCCAGATTGTAAACCCGGGGACACCAGTCCTCTTCGGTTCGGTCGCCACAAATACTGACTTGAGAGACCTAAAGTACCTGGCAGGTTCGGTTGAGATGGGCTTGCTCAACGCAGCTGGCGCACAGATGGCACAGTTCTATCAACTTCCTTTCTACGCTACCGGTGGTATGACCGATTCTAAAACACTCGACACTCAGAGTGGCTATGAGTCTGCTTTGACCAACTTGCTCTGTGCCCTTTCAGGAGCTAACTTCATCCATGATGCTGCTGGCCTTATGGAATTCGCAATGACCGTGTCCTATGAAAAGTATGTCATAGATAACGAGATACTGGGAATGGTGATGAGAGCCGTAGAGGGAATCAAAGTAGATGATGACACTCTGGCCTTTGACCTCATAAAGCAAGTAGGACCAGGGGGTAATTTCGTAGCCGCCAGGCATACAAGGCACTTCATGCGCAGCGAGCACTACCAGCCATCTCTGAGCGACAGGAATAGCCAAGAGGAATGGCTAGCCAAAGGCGGAAAGGCGACATGGGAAAGAGCTTCAGAAATTGTAAAGGAGCTTCTGGTTAAGCCTAAATACAGCCTCCCCTCGCCGATAAGACAGCAAGTACTAGCACAAATCAAGGAGATAATTGCTTAAAATATGCTTGTAATCGGAGAAAACATAAATGCAACAAACAGGTTAGTCGCTGAGGCGATTGCCAAGAGAGATGAGGTGTTCTTGGTAAATCTGGCTAAAGCTCAGACGCTAGCCGGAGCTGATTTCATCGATGTAAACGCTGGCAGTGGTAATGGCTCATTACAGGAAGCAACTGCAGCTATCAGGTGGCTGGTGGGAATAATCCAGGTTGCTATTGAGCAGCCACTGGCTATTGACAGTGATTCTCCAGAGGTCATCAAGACTGCACTACAGGAATACCATGGTGAGAGATTAATAATTAATTCGGTCACTGCGGAGCCAGCGAGGTTGGAATCTATCGGCCCATTGGTAGCCGAGCGACAGGCCTGGGTAATAGCACTGGCCATGGGAATAGAAGGAATACCTGACCGCGTCGAAAAGCGTCTGAGTGCTTGCGAACGGATAATGGCATACCTGACTGGTTTGGGGGTAAAGGCAGAACAAGTATTATTTGACCCGCTTGTATTACCTATCGCTGTGGATACACGCCAGGGATTGGTCACATTAAAGACCATAGAGCAAATCAAATCACGCTATCCTGGTACCAGGGTAGTGATGGGACTGAGTAACATTTCATATGGCCTGCCCAAGAGAAAGTTAGTGAACCGCGCCTTCTTGCTAATGGCCGTTTATGCTGGCTTAGATGCAGTAATTGTTGACCCGCTTGATGATAAAGCGATGAGTCTTATCAAGGTAGCCGATATGCTCGTAGGAAAAGACCCTTCATGCAGGGCATACCTGAGGGCATACAGAAAGGGTAACATAGTAGATTGAACCCACCGCAGCTTTCAAAAGTACCGATAGAAACCGTAAGATTCAATATAAATTCGAGTGAGCATGTACAATGCTCTAACTGATGTCCAACAAGCCAAGCAGCTTAATAAATTATTGAAACTGGAGGATGATAATGCCAGAGGACATAATTAGCTTAATCCAAGAAAATGTTATCCAAGGGAGGATGACCAGGGATGACGAAGGCATGGATGAAGGGATAGTAGGTCAGCCCGGCGTTACCGAGCTTGTTGAGAAGGCTCTTGCCTCCGGCTTGAGTATTCAGGACATAATCACTAAGGGGCTCTCTGGTGGTATGAACATTGTGGGGCAAAAATTTGAAGCGGGGGAATACTTTATTCCTGATATGCTAGCTTCGGCACAGGCAGTTGGAGCAGCCATGGAAATACTTGAGCCACATCTTGCTGGGAGTGGTGTTAATGCCAAGGGCAAGATAATTGTGGCTACGGTAAAAGATGACCTTCACGATATTGGCAAGAACATAGTGTCCATTCTGCTTCGTGGGGCAGGATACACTGTCAAAGACCTGGGAAACAATGTTGACATTCAGGTCATTGTAGATGCAGTAAGGGAGGAAAAACCACAGTTCCTGGGTTTGTCCGCCCTGCTCACCAGCACCATGGCCCGCATGGCGGATGTGATACAAATGCTTGAGGAAAATGGGCTTAGGGATCAGGTTAAGATTGTAGTCGGCGGAGCACCTGTCTCAGAGGAGTTTGCTAAAAGCATCGGCGCTGATGGATATGGCGCAGATGGCTTTCAGGCTGTAGCTGTGGTTGAAGCTCTCAGTTCCGGCACAGAGAACTAGAATAGCAATCATTCTATTGCAGCCTTATTATCTGAAGGAAGAATCTGGTGCCAAGAAAAGGAATACTTGTTGATAGACCATACGAGAGGTTGACGAGGGAGCAGGTGGAGCTAATTCACCAGGCTTCCATGCAGATACTGACTGACCCCGGGCTAATAAGCTTCAACCGGGAGGCGGTGGATATACTCCATAGTCACGGTGCAGCGGTTGAGTCCATTGCTGGTGACCATCAGAGCTGGCAGGTAAAGATACCAGAGCAGGTAGTATTAAGTGCGATTGATTCAGCTCCCAAGACCGTGAAATTGGGGGCTCGGAACCCGGACAATACCCTCATCATGCACGGTGACGAGCCCAGGGTATACTTAGTCACCGGCTCGGAGACCAATATCTGGCTGGATGTGGATTTTCCTACTTATGTAAATAAGGCTGACCCTACCAGGGAGATTAGGATGCCTGAGTTCAAGCCCAGGCGGGGTACGGTTGATGACCTGTGCCAGTCAGCCCATGTCTGTGAACATCTGGAGATGGTTGATGGCTACATTCGCACCGTGAATATCCAGGACCGCGACATAACCGAGGAGAACAAAGACGTCAATAAATTTTTCGCCTCGCTCAATAACAATACGAAGCACTTCATGAGCGGGTTGACCAGTTTAAAACAGCTTGACAACGTGGTGAGGATGGCAGAGCTCATCGCTGGAGGCAAAAAGGCACTTGAAGATAACCCCATCATCTCATTCATCACCTGCCTGGTGAAGAGCCCACTCCAGTTCGTCGATGATACCACAGATACTTTCATTGAAGTATGCCGTCGAGGATTACCTATCGTTGTGTCATCGTCACCACAAGCAGGCACCACCGCACCTATCAGGGAAGCCGGTATCATGGCTCAGATAAATGCGGAGGTGTTGGCAGGCATAACTCTGGGGCAACTGGTAAAACCGGGGACTCCAGTGCTCTACGGCAGCGTGCCTGTCAGGGCCAGGATGGACACCCTGGGTGATTCCTATGGCTCTGTCGAGACCAGTCAGTACAACATCGATTGCGTCCAGATGGCACGTTTCTATGGGCTCCCCAACTACTCTACTTCCGGCGTCTGTGACTCGAAGATTCCTGGCCAGCAATCATCAATAGAAAGGCTGTTCTCGGACATAGTGGTCGCCATGTCAGGACCTCAGTACCTGCACTGTGCCTTTGGTTTACTGGACTGCAATTCTGTCTTCTGTCTGCTCCAGGCGGTCTTGGATGATGCCCACTTCAAGATGATAGAGCTCTTCTTACGGCAACCGCGAATTGACCAGACAGAGCTGGAAGCAGTGCTCAAGCAGATACGAGAGGTGGTGGCTACGCCGCAAAAGCTGTACATAGGCTATATTCGTCCTGTGTTGCGCAGTGGGGAAATATCTGGGTTATATCCCTTTGAGGGGGGTGGTGAGGCAGATGATGTTTTCGAGCTTGCCTATGAACGAATGAAGGAATTGCTGGCAAGACCGGTGGAACACATCGATCCAGAGACAACCGCCAGAATATTCGAGGAAATTCCTGGCGTACTGCCACGACTTAACATTTATGAGAGGGGGGATTAGCATGAACAAGGATATAATTGCGACAATCAAAGAGAATGTGATACAGGGAAGAAAGACGCAGGAGGATGTGGGGATAGATGACAGTCTTGAAGGAGCACCCGGCGTGGTGGAACTCATGCAACAAGCTCTTGAGAGTAATATCTCCCCGCAGGTGATAATAACCAAGGGCTTGACTGCCGGGATGCAGGTGGTCGGTGAGAAGTACTCTACCAAAGAGTACTTTATTCCGGACATGCTTGCCTCGGCTGAAGCGGTAGGAGCGGCGATGGATATTATGAAGCCAGTGCTGGAGTCAGCGAACGTGGAGACCAAAGGGAAGTTCGCCATCGCCACAGTAAAGGGGGATATCCACGATATCGGCAAGAACATCGTTGCTATCTTACTGAAAGGCGCTGGGTACGAGGTGCATGACCTGGGCACAGACGTGCCCACGGAGAAAGTGGTCGAGTTCGTGAGGGAAGAAAAACCGGGATATCTGGGACTATCAGCCTTGCTTACCACCACCATGACTGAGATGGGCGTGGTGATCAAAGCTCTTGAGGAAAACAAACTCAGGAGCAGTGTAAAAGTGCTCATCGGTGGCGCCGCTGTCTCCGATGAGTTTGCCCAAGAGATAGGTGCTGATGCCTACTGTGCTGATGCCTTCGATGCGGTCAGAGTGCTCGATGGCTGCCAACAGACAGGCTGAGGCGTAGACGCAGTCAGTAGAAATATGTGCGACAAAGGAGCGTTGTATGGCAAGCATAGCCGGAATCTTTTCACTGAACGGAGACGTGCTGGAGGGATGCGGACAACAAGTTGGCAAGATGCTGGAGCGAATGCGACACCGCGGTCCAGACAATGCGGTTGTGCGGATCCTGCCTGACCGCCACGGCGCTCTGGGCGCCAATGAAGTCAATCTGACGCCGGAGAGAACCTGCTGCACCTCGCTCTCAAGACCTCCGTTCGTCGTTTTTGATGGAGAGTTGTTCAACGAAAGAGCCCCGGGCCAGCATGATGTTGAGCTGTTCAAAGAGTTTTATAAGGAACACGGCAAGGAGTGTTTCTCCCTGCTTGAGGGAAGCTACACGTGCGCCATCGTTGACGCAGGCGAAGTAATCCTGGCACGGGACCCTGTGGGCGCCAGACCTCTCTTCTACGGGTCGGAACATGGCTTGTTGTGCTTCAGCAGCGAAATGAAGGGACTAATAGACCACATTCGCTTTGACGTCAACGAGTTGCCCCCTGGCCACATCTACAGCACCAACGAAGGACTGAAGCCATTTGAGCCTTTTGTTCCTGACGTGCCTGAGCCGGGAACCATAGAGGAAGCAGCTATGACCCTCCGTCAACTGCTCATAGAGGCAGTGCAGAAAAGAATGCCAGGCGTACGAGGCGTCTCGTTGAGCGGTGGTCTGGACAGCTCTATTGTGGCCGCCATCGCCAAGGAGTACAATCCGGACCTGCACCTGTTCACTGGCACCATTGACAACGCGCCCGGCCCCGACCTGGAAAATGCTGTGCTAATGGCCGAATTCCTCGGTCTTGAGCACCATCTTCACATCTACCGAATAACCGATTCTGACATTTGCGATTTGATTCCCCGGGCAGTGTGGCACCTTGAGAGTTTTGACGAGGACTGCATATCGGGCATTATCTCCAACTACTACGTTGCGCGCATGGCAAAGGAATATACCGATGCTATTCTGGTTGGTGAAGGGGCCGATGAACTATTTGGGGGATACCGCATGGTTCTGAAAAACCCCAGAGTGACCAGCGACGCACACCGGGAGCAGCTTGCTCAGAGGTTGCTGGACATCGCCTACAACACTGCTCTGAGGCGCCTCGACCGGGGCTGGATGGCGAACGCCGTGGTGTATCAGATACCATTCCTGGACGCCAAGATTGTCGCTTTCGCCAAGAAGATACCGATGGCGTGGAAGATTTACGGTGAGCAGCAGATAGAAAAGTTCATTCTGCGTGAAGCGTTCCGCGATATGCTTCCTGAGAAGATTACCAATCGTGAGAAGCTCAGGTTTGCCATGGGGGTCGGCACAGATAACGTCATGGACATGCTGGTATCCAAGGTAATCGACCGCGAAGAGATAAAGAGGCGCCCCAAGTCAGCCTACGGCATGCCATTCGCCACGTTCAAAGAACTCCTCTATTACGACGAGTTCTTGAAGCTGTTCCCGCCTGCGTATGAGAAACAGACAGTGCGGTGGGACCCCTTCAAGTGAAAATGAATGTGTAGCATGACATATACAGTCTTGGGCACCACATTCCTACACTGAGCAAGCCCTGGGCGTGATCGCCTCAGCCGGACAGACACACGGATCGGAGCGCGAGGAGCGTTACCCAGTTGACTTCCGCTCCAACTTGTGGTTTCATAGCGACCAATTACTCCAAGAATCAGGAGAATTGATGCGTGTTACAGACCAAGCCATGGTAAATTGCGGGCAGCACCAAAGGTTATGTGAATCCCCCTAATAGGAGGCAAAGATGGTTCTTACGAAAGAAGAAGTACTCAAGTTTGTTAAGGCTCAGAGTATTGAAATGGTGGACTTTAAGGTTGTTGACCTATTCGGTCGTTGGCACCACGTGACTATCCCCGCGAGCCAGTTGAGTAAGTCGACGTTCACCGATGGTATCGGGATAGATGCCTCTAGCTATCCTGGTTATAAGAAGGTTGCAGCCGGAGACATGAAAATAATACCAGACAATACCACTCTCATCATTGACCCCTTTCACGACCTTAAGACGCTCAGCATAGTATGCGATATCTTCGAGCCTGATGGGACACCGTACCTAAGATATCCACGCAATGTTGCCAAGAAAGCAGAGCAATATATAGCCTCAACCCAGAAAAAGGTCGCTCTGTTTAGCCCGGAGCTTGAGTTCTATGTCCTTGATGAGATCAGATATACCTCAGGCATAAACCAGGCATCTTATTATCTCGATTCGACTGAAGCCTTTTGGAACACAGGAAGACAAGAGAACCCAAATTTGGGATATAAGTTCCCCTCACAGGCAGGATATCACGGCATCCCACCCGCAGACAGCACGTTCAACCTAAGGTCGAAGTTGGTCAAGCTAATAAAAGAGTCTGGCATACCAGTGAAATACCACCACCATGAGGTAGGCGCAGCCCAAGTGGAGATAGAGGTGCTACACGATACCTTACTAAGGGCAGCAGATGCGGTGATGCTGATGAAGTACCTAATCAAGAATATTGCCTACCAGAGTGGTAAAGTTGCTACCTTTATGCCCAAGCCGCTTTTCCAGCAAGCTGGGAGCGGTATGCATGTCCACCAGTATCTATCTGATGGCAAATTTTCACTCTTCTATGATAAAAACGGCTATGCTGGCCTGAGCCAACTGGCCTTAAATTACATTGGCGGCTTGTTGAAACACGGCCCAGCACTCCTAGCATTTACTAATCCCAGCACCAACTCTTATAAAAGGCTTATCCCTGGCTATGAAGCCCCGGTGAATC
>JAUWYE010000076.1 GCA_030615965.1 Dehalococcoidia bacterium
AAGTGAAGGAGATACTTTCCACACACAAACCTCCTCCTATTAAGGAGGATGTGCATAAGGAAATGAGGCGAATTCTTCGAGATGCCGAGAAGGATATAATGGGAGATAGCTAGTGGTTTCATAATTAGCATAAATATATGCTGAGGCGAACATATGAATTACGGAGAATTAATTTTAGGAGATTAAAAGAATGAGTAAACCGAAGATAAGTTTTGCTGCAGGCTGCAGCACGGGTTGACAAACTTGTTCGCTTGGGCTTTAATTGAAAATGACAATGACCGGCAATATACACTACGAAGTGTAGAAATGTAAGAGAAGAGGTGAAAAGGAGGTAGCAAAAAATATAATAAAAAAAGGGGGTGGTATTGACACAGGCAAAGAAAAGGGTTAAATGATAGGACTATCAAAAATTCAAGAAATTGGAAATAAGGAGGTAAATCAGTGAAAAGGAAAATATTGTTAATTCCGCTGGCATTGCTGTTAGCTATCAGCTTGGTTGCTACCGGCTGCGCTCCTGCACCGGAAAAAGTCGCGTATGAAGGCTATGTAGCTTCCTTGCCGGAGGGATGTGAACCTGTGCCACCTGAGTGTTTTGAACAGGCTATAGAGGAAGGAGAGCTATATATCTATGAGTGGGCTGAGTGGTGGCCTGATGATATATTTGATGGTTTTTCAGAAGAATTCGGAATTGAGGTCAGCAGGGACTACTTTGCCAGTACGGAAGAGGTAAAGACGAAATTTGCTCTATATCCCGAAACGCCTTATGACCTGGTAACAGGCCTGGGTATTTCCGACGCTTATCCTCTGCAAGAGGCCGGTGCCGCCGGGCAAATAAATCCTGACTGGATACCCAATGTGCTTGAGTATATGCCGGAAGAACTCATAGAGATGGAACACGACCCAGGTATGCAGTACTCAGTACCCACCGATATGTATTTCACTTCCTACGTCTATAACAAGGAACTTGTTGATGACCCTCGCATTCCTTCTTGGTCAGTATTATTTGAGCCGGCAGAGGAGTTTTATGGAAAGGTAACTCTGTGGGATGAAATACACGAGGTTATTGGGGCGGCGCTAAAGTATCTGGGCTACGACTATTATTCAGACAATGAAGCCGAATTGATGGAAGCCAGAGACCTATTGCTGGAGGTAAAACCACATCTACTGGTTTTCGATTCCTGGCCCAGGGGGCTACTTTTGGGGGATGAGGCTTGGATAAGCGGCTTGTGGTATGGAGACGGTTGGTTTCTCAATGATGAGTATGAAGCTATTGTGCCGGCGTTACCAACCGAGGGAACCAATCTAGGAATAGACCTTGCTATTCACCCTATAGGTTCCGCTAATCCAGCAGCGGCTCACCTTTTCCTAAATTATCTTTTCCGTCCTGAGGTAAATGCTCTGCACATCGAATCAATCTGGTACCCTCCTGTTCATACCGCAGTGCTAGAACTTCTTCCTGAAGAATTTCTAAAGGTGATAGCACTTCCTGAAGGGTATCTAGCTAAATGTGACCCATTTGACCCTAGAGCTGTCACCGGTAGAGGATTAGAGCTAAGAATAGAAATATTCGAAGAGCTGAAGAGGTGAGGTTCAATGAGAGGGAGTGGGTTAACCCACTCCCTCTCAAAACATAAGATATCCTTGAAATTGCAGTAAAGAGGCTGTCCAGAAATTAACATGTTTCTTTTTCGTCATTGCGAGGTCGCCTAGGCGACCGAAGCAATCACAAAGAGCTTAGTGAGATTGCCACGCGGAGCCTGTCCTGAGCGCCATGAGATTCTTCGCTACGCTCAGAATGACACGAAGCGAAGGGCTGGTAATGACAAAGGTATGTTTTTCGGTAGTTTTCAGACAGCTTTTAGAATTGTGGGAGAGATGCCAGGGAATTTAAGGGAAAAAATAAGAAAGTACCTCGCTAAACAGGCGCACTTACCCTCGGTGGGGCCGGTTTCAATTTGGACTATTCTATTTGTAATTGCCCCTCTAGGGTTCATTTTATATTTCAGCTTCCTAACAGCCGGAGACTTTGGTCAAATTTTGCCTATTTTTACTCTGGAAAATTATCAAGCTTTAGCTCGACCTGTGGTGGCGGAAGTTTTTCTGCGCACACTTCTTTTCTCCTTGGCAACAACCATGATATGCCTACTGCTGGGCTATCCTTTAGCTTATTTTATTGTAATGTATGGCGGCAGATGGAGAATCCATCTTTTACTCCTTGTAATTTTACCCGAATGGACAAGTTATCTCATCAGGCTATATGCTATAAGGATGCTAAGCGGACGCGCCGGGCTAATAAATAGCGCCCTTTTAAGTCTTGGTTTAATTTCATCTCCCCTGGGGATATTATACAATCCGTCTGCGGTGGTGCTTACTTTAGTTTATGGCTGGCTTCCTTTGATGGTCCTGCCTGTTTATGCTTCGCTAGTGGGTCTTAATCCCTCTCTATTAGAGGCGTCTGCCGACCTTGGCGCCACTCCATTCAGGCGGTTTTTTACCGTGACTCTGCCTTTAACTAAGGGTGGAATATTGGCAGGCATAATATTGGTGTTCATCCCATGCATAGGCGATTGGCTGGTCCCGCTGTTAATGGGTGGAACTAAGACTTTCATGGCTGGAAACCTGGTTTATCTTCATTTTATTTCAGCAGCAAATATTCCTGCCGGCTCCACTATAGGCGTGGCTTTAACCGCTATAGTTCTTATTATAATGTACCTTTGCATAAAAGCTGGAGGGAAGGAGGCGACGGAGAGGATAATATGAAATCGTTAACAGGTAAAACACTGCTGGCGATAGCCACTTTGACCTACTTGTTTATGTGGGTGCCGACCATTACTCTTATCGTTTTCTCCTTTAGCAATGACAAGCTTGGTATTAGGTGGGAGGGCTTCACCCTGAAATGGTATGCCGAAATCTTTAATAATGCTGCTGTAAGAAATGCCCTTGAAATGAGTCTTATCATAGCAATTACCACTATTGTTGTATCTACGTTAGCCGGGACTGTAACCGCCTACGGCCTATATAAGTATAAATTTCGTGGAAAGGAAGTTATAAGAATGTCTCTCTTGCTTCCTATTGTAATGCCTTACATAGTGACAGCAGGAGCTTTGCTGGTCTTTTTCACCAGAGTGGTTGATATTCCCCTGGGCTATCCGAGCATTCTCATAGCTCATATTAGCTTCAGCACTCCCCTGGCTGTATTTATTGTTCTGGGCAGGATGCAGAGAATTGATTGGACTCTGGAAGAGGCATCCATGGATCTGGGTGCGGGTAGGTTAACCACCTGGAGGAGAATAACCCTGCCACTGCTGATGCCGGCAGTTATCGCCTCTGCGGTGTTAATTTTCCCCTGGTCGTTTAGTGATTTTACTATCACCTTCTTTGTGGCTGGAGTAGGAAACACAACTTTACCTATTTATGTTTATTCAGCGCTTCGATGGGGTGAAACCGCTGCAGTCAATGCCATTGGCGCCATTTTCGTGGCACTTCCGCTTATCGGCCTATTGCTGATGAACTTTTTCCAGAAGAAAAGAGTGATATAAAGGAGTGAGGAGAAGACGATGGAGAATAGAGAAAGTATACCCTGTGTAGAGCTAAGAAACTTGGTGAAGAGGTTTCCCGGTGTTACTGCTGTTGACCATGTTAGTTTAAAGGTAGAGAAGGGAAAGGTATTTTCCCTTCTGGGTCCCAGTGGTTGTGGGAAGACCACGGCTCTGCGGATAATTGCCGGACTAGAAACCATGGATGAAGGGGATGTCTTAATTGATGGCAAGGTTATTAACGATGTTCCAGCGTATAAGAGGGATTGCAGCATAGTATTTCAGACTCTTGCTCTTTTCCCCCACATGACAGTAGAGGCTAATGTAAGCTACGGCTTGGAGCAAAGAAAAGTTCCCAAAGATGAAATAAGGAAAAGGGTTGGAGAGATAATTGACCTGATGGGACTCGGTGGCATGGAAAAGCGGCGTCCGAGCCAGCTTAGTGGAGGACAACAACAACGAGTTGCTCTGGCAAGGTCTTTAATCTTAAGCCCTAAAGTTCTACTCTTAGATGAGCCTCTGGCTTCGTTAGACAGGAAGCTGAGGAAGGGGATGCAGGTAGAATTGAAGCGAATCCAACGAGAGGTGGGGATAACTTTCCTTTACGTGACCCATGACCAGAAAGAAGCGCTCAGCCTATCTGATACGATAGCAGTGATGGATAAGGGAAAGCTTGAGCAAGTGGGAACTCCTGAAGAGATTTACGAGACTCCCAGGACGAAGCGTGTTGCTGATTTTATAGGAGCCAGCAACATCTTTCCCGGGAAGGTGATAGCTAGTGGTAATGGAAAGGTGCAGCTGGAAACTGAAGGTGGTTCAAGGGTCATTGCCCTCGAGAATAAGGATATACGTAGTGAGGAGGTTACAGGCATCTCTGTTCATCCGGAGCTGGTAGAGGTTTTGCCTGAAGGCACTGGCTTGGAGGGAGATAATAGATTCAGGGGAAAGATAGTAGAGATGATTTATCAAGGTGATTTTATTGAAACGAAGATTTGTCTGGACCAGACTGGTGGGCTAATAACCTCCTATTTGAACAGCAGACTGGGTCGGGAAACTCAATTTTCCCCTGGTGAAGAGGTGTTAGTGCACTGGAGCCCGGAGAGTAGCAATATTTTGCTTGGCTAACTTAATTAAGAGATAGATGAGATTAATAAACGGAGAAATTTTATAACCAGGATGGGGGACAGAGGTTTACCTAAAAAAGAGAAGCAATATGAAGCTGGAAGGTATCTATCGTCGATTGTCTAAAGTCTACGGATTTCCCGAGTCTAAGTATCTTCCCAAAATTTTGGAGATGTGCCTTACCGATCAAGAAGCATTGGTTCTTCTTTCCCTTCCGGGAACCGTTGAAGAGGTGGCTGAAAAATTGCGTGTGGAGGTGCCTAGCGTCCAGTCTATCCTCAGAGGGCTATTCAATAAAGGCTTCATTTTCTATGACCTTATGGAGGGTAAACGAAAGTATGCTTTGATCAGCCTACTTATGGGCGCTATTATGGTAAGCAAGTGGTCTGACCAGTTTGGAAAGGAATTTTTTGATCTGTGGAATCGCATGTCCGACGAGGAAATCTCCCATGATTTTGATGAGGAAGGCCAAGAAGCCAGAGTGATTCCTATTCAGAAGACAATAGAGTCAGAAACGGAAATCCTGCCCTACGAAAAAGCGTCAGAGATCCTTAGAGAGGCTGAGACGATTGCAGTTATGCGTTGTCTTTGTAGAACAAGAAGTCGGAGATGCAACAACCCCCTGGAGACATGCATCGTTTTAAACGAAACCGCTAAATATGTGTTGGAGAGGGGAGTTGCAAGAGAGTTGATCAGAGAAGAAGCCTTATCCATACTCAACATGTGTGAAGAATTGGGTTTAGTTCATGAAGTAGCCCACGCTTCGCATGGTGTGCCATGGATATGCAACTGCTGTACGTGTTGCTGTGTCTATTTAAGAGCACAAATCATTTTAGGCAGAAAATATGCGGCCATAAAAAGCCGTTACAGAGCGGTTGTTGACCTAGAACTCTGCGAGGGTCGCAACCTCTGCGTTAAGCGGTGTAACTTTGGAGCGATAAAAATGGTGAATTCAAAGCCGGTGGTGGATGAGGAGAAGTGCTTTGGATGCGGACTTTGTGCATCCAAGTGCCCCACAAACGCAATTAGGCTGATTCAGGTTAGGGGACCTGAACACATACCAGTCCGAAAAGCTGAGCCCATGTTTTCCTCTCTTTAGAACATCTTTAGGCCCAAAGGAAATTTGAAATTAAGCGGAGGTTTGAAGAAAATGAGAGCTGTCTTAAATTTTTTGACCGAGGATGAGATAGAGCGTATTCATAAGGCGAGCCTACGGATTCTAAAGGAAACTGGAGTTAAGATTCACAGCGAGAAGGTGCGAAGGTTGCTTGCCGAGAATGGTGCCGAGGTCAATGATGCCATTGTAAAGATTCCAAGTTCTCTTGTCGAAGAAGCAATTAAAAGAGCCCCCGAGAAGATAACTCTGGGTGCAAGAGAGCCAAAGTGTGACCTTGAAATTCCCTCAAACGATTTCACCTTTCTAGCCCCAAGTGGTTTTTCACCGTTTGTAGACGATTTTGAGACCGGAGAGAGGAGAAAGTCAACCTCATCTGACCTGAAGGATTTTGCCATAATAGGTGACTATCTTGATACAGTTGACTACTTCTGGCCCATTGTAATTCCTGGTGAGCTACCGCCACCGCTTCAGGACCTGCATGCTTTAGCCATTTCACTTGAAAACAACAGAAAGCATATTCAGTGTTCCTGCGTGACTGAGAAAATGGCCAAATGGCAAATTAGGCTGGCATCTGCCATTGTTGGTGGCGAGGAGGAGCTCAGAAAAAGGCCTCTTTTTTCGACGATTCACTGCCCGGTGGCTCCGCTAACATTTGAACGGGGTTCGTCTGAAGCCATGGTTATATTAGCCAGGGCTGGAATCCCAACTGCACCTATGACCATGGTCTTAGCTGCTACTACTGCTCCGGCAACAATGGCAGGGACTCTGGCACTGGCAAACGCTGAGGAACTAGCCTCTCTGGTCATTGTTGAGTGTGCCAATCCTGGTGCTCCAATGATTTATTGTTCGGAAGCAGCGCCAGCAAATATGAAGACCGGCGAAATCAATTATGAGGCGCCTGAATATCCATTGCTCTGTGCCGGAGGTGCTCAGATGGCGAGATTTTATAAGATTCCCAATTTTGTAGCAGATATTTCGTTAGGAAAAGCGTCTTCTAGTCCTGTACCCCTTGAACGTAGACAGTATGATTCTGCGTCTGTTAAACGTAACGTAGTTGGGGCAGCTATGCAGTGTATGACTCGCACCGATCTTGCTGCTCCGTTGGGAAGTCGTGACGCAGCGCTGAGTGCCTCATTAGACCAGTTAATCCTTGATGCTGAAATTTATGAACATAGCCGTGCCTATTTGCGCAGCTTCGAAATAAATGATGACACTTTAGCCCTGGATGTCATTCATAAAGTTGGTCCTGGCGGTCACTTTTTAGGCGAAAAGCATACCATAGAGCATTTCAGAAAAGAAATATGGAGCAGAGAGCTCAGTGATACTTTCACCCTCGACCCGGTGGCGAATGGTTCCTTCCTTGAAAGAGCGAAGGCAAAGGTGAAGGAGATACTTTCCACACACAAACCCCCTCCTATTAAGGAGGATGTGCATAAGGAAATGGGGCGAATTCTTCGAGATGCCGAGAAGGATATAATGGGAGATAGCTAGTGGCTTCACAATAAGTGTAAAATATTTTCAAGGTGGATTGGTGATGCAGATTATATCTCAGGCTGAATTCCAAAACCTGGAGGTAAACCCAAAGGCAGTATGGCTAGAACTAGGATATTCTAACCCGCACCAAGCGCGTCTGGCTATTCAAGAAACCTTTCACCAGGCAATGGAGATTGGACCGACCCTTCTAGAGCCAACAGCGTGTTACGATATTTTCCAAATAGAGAGAGTAACCTCTTCATCCGTAGAAGTCGAGGGAGGTGTTTCATTTGAGAGCCAGGATTTGGCACAGC
>JAUWYE010000007.1 GCA_030615965.1 Dehalococcoidia bacterium
TCCACCAAGTCAAGCTCTTCAAGCGGGTTAGTGATGCCAGCCATTCGGCAAGCAAAATAAGCAGCAAATCGTGCCGCAGCGAAGCTTTCAAATCCCGGCCACCTCTGCCCCTCTTTTTTGCGCAGGCCCTTATACATATCGACGGTCTCGTGTGGCAGTAACGGGATCTCCATGTCTCTACGGTCCGCTACCCTCAAGGTATGGCTCCCGCCGGCTATGAAAAGTTCGCAGGGTTTATCGGTCAACTTATAGGCAGTTTTCTCATCGCAAAGCAGCATACAGGCGGCACCATCCGTCATGGCACAGCATTCCAAAAAACGTAACGGGTAGGTTGACATCGGGCTGTCAAGGACATCTTGAATTGTGTATTTGCCTGGTTGTTGAGAATACGGCGAGTAATAGGCGTACAGGTGATTCTTGACTGCCACCTTGGCTCTAGTCTCCTCGGAGAGATTGTAAGCCCAGGCGAAACGGACGGCCATAGGAGCGTAGTAAGCAGCATAAATGCGGGAAAGCCTGGTCTCAAAATCTTTACAGGCTGCGTTAGCAATGTAGTAATTGCCTGTTCTCGTATCCACTTCGGACATGCGCTCCCAGCCTACGGCTAACGCTACATCAGCATATCCACTAGCTATCGCCATAGCAGCTGTTAGCACTGTGGAGCCACCGGTAGCCCCACCAGTCTTGATACCTATATCATACATTGGGTCAAGACCGAGGTAATCAGTGACCTTGGCTTCGCATAGGAGCTGGTCTTGAAAGTGGTCGGCAAATTCACCACAGGCAAGAAAGTTGATTAATCCCTTGATCTCCACCGGAGAAAGCTTTAAATCGTTATTCTCCAACATCTGCCGGAATGCCACCATCACCTGCTCTTCGAGCTTCATTTCCGGGCAGAACTTCTTATAGTTTGTCAGACCCCCAGCAACGGCAAATACCTTTCTGTTCCATTTGGGAATGCGCAAATTACCTTCCTTCAAAGTAATCATTTGGATGACTCCTTTCTCTGTTTGTTGGCAACAGCAGTGTTCTTGTCTGCCGTAATCGCCCTCAACATAGCATCGGTCTGTTTCTTTACATATGTTTTGAAAGTCCAGTGTTTTCTCAGATGCCAGCGCCTGAGGGCCCAGGCATGCCCAAGAACGACTATGTCATGGGCAATCAGCTTGGGATCATCAATATTAAATTCACCCCCTTCAATGCCTCTTGTCAGCAACTGCTCAAATACAGCCAATATACGCGCTTCGGAGTCGAAAATGCTTTGCCGGGCATTGTCTGGAAGATTCTTCGTTTCCTGATATGCAAATAGAGTCATATTTTGATTGTCGTCATGCCATTCATAAAACTTTCTCATAAGCTCTACAAGAGCTATTGTTGGGCTCGCCGTTGCCAACTCATTGGCCCAATCTTCCATGGAACCCGCCTGTTGTGACGTAGCACTATTGATAATCGAATAGAGGATCTCTTCTTTCGAACCAAAATAGTGATACAGCGTACCGGCACTCATCTCGCAAACTTTAACCAACTCACGCATATTGGTTCGGTCATAGCCTTTCTTAGTAAATACTTTTGTAGAGCATCGAACTATATGATTTCTGCGCTCTTTGACTAAAGCTTCGTCGCTGCTAAAAGTGCGTATTGTGAACTCTTCAGACAATTTTCACCCGGTTGATCGAACGAACATTCAATCTACAACTGCTGCACAACTATATCATCAGGTAGACCTTTTGTCAACAACGTGTCCTGGCTGATAACGTGGGCAACACTGGGTAGCATATTTTAGCAAGTTCTCCTTCAATATACTCTATGGGGACAAGATAGCTCAGGGATTGGTGGGACGGTTGAAATCATACTCAATAGACCAGAAGGTTCAGCTTACGCATTTCATCTTAGTGTGCATCTAAGTAACAATTCAAGCTTTTGTTGCCCAAGCTGCACATTCTGGACGAATGTTGCCACGGCGCCATGCATTTGGGTGAGGGCGTAAGCCCGAACCGGATACACGCTCTTAGGTGATGTACCCTTACTGCCTCTCTTTCTTTCGGTTCTTGCTACTGAAACGGAGCCGTGGGATAAGTTGCGGAACTTGGCGTTGATACTCTGCGTATTTCTCCCCATGACGTTCAAGCATTCTGCGTTCCTCCACTCGACGCTGCACAATCATGACAAGGAGGGTCGACAACAGAGCATAGATGAACGTAATGGGTGAACTCAGCACAATTGACATCCCAAACAAGAGGAGGAGATACCCGGCTTGCTGTGGATGTCGAACTACAGCATACGGACCAGTGTTAACCAATATGGCTGCGGCTTGTTGGCCTGGTGCTGGCGCAGTGATGCCACCGCACCGACGCTGTAGGTAGATGACGGAGTAGATAGTGAAAATGGCTCCGCCAACGACTAGAGGTACACCTAACCACCGTGCTACCCCTATCTGGACCTTAAGCAGGTAAGGGTCTAATAGTGATAGAACATAAGGAATACCTACAGCAAACATAAGTCCCAGCGGTGTCCCAATGAGTGCGATCTGCCAATTTTTCATTAATCATTCGCCCATATAGCTGCGAGACAAATTGTAACAGCTGCTTCAGTGAGTGTAAATGCATCAGCCCTTCGATGTTTTTCCGATGCCGTCAGATCAGGGCGATTGAACAAACCGCTAAACTGTGTGATACTCACCTTGGGTCGAAAGCACTTGCTCCGGTAAAACCGCCAGGCCATCCGCGCTATTGCGCGGCATGACATTGCCGACGCAATCTCGGAGGCGACAACGAGATTGCCATGCTTCGCTCGCAATGACAGGAAGGGCAGAGTGGCTCGCAACGCCAATATAACCGTACTCTGTCCTCATGGCCGGAGGTACGAGGGGACAATTCAATCCAGATCCCAGTCGCCGACCTCGCACTGCCCGTAGTCATTGCGTCCCACGGCCACCACGGTGCCGTCACCCTTAAGCCCTACAGTGTGATATTCGCCCGCGGCTACCTTCACGATATCTATCCAACCACTGACCTCCATTGGGTTGTGACCTTTACTTCCCACTACAACCACAGTGCCGTTCCCCTGGCGGTAACACCCCGCCTGGTAACCCCATGGCATCCCTTTGCATCCCTCCAATTATATGGCTGTAAACATCCATTGTAAAGGCTACCGAGCTTCCCCAATGCCCGCGAAAAGGTGGTAATATCAAATGGACTTTTGGGCTATTTAGGATTATCATAAGAGATGAAATGAGGAAGAAGATAGTCCTCATCAGCCTGATTGCCGGCTTTCTCTTCCTTGGTGTACTCTGCTACAAGAGTTGGATTATCGCTTTCGTCATCACCAAGTGCCTCAGCGGACGGACAGACGGTAAACAGGGAATTGTCAGGTCAATAATCATCCCCTGGCGGAACTATCAGTTCCACCTGCACCACTGGTTTCTTGCCCTGATTGTTGGCGGACTATTCGTGGCAAAGAGCTTTTACATTCTGGCACCGGAGGTCTTTTACGGCGTTCTCTCCGCCATTATCTTCCAGGGAATCTACAGCTACGAAGACTGGTACCGAATTATAAAAAGAAAAAGCGTTCTGCCAACTTTGGCGCAGCGGATGTCATTAGCTACTGGGAATGACCCGGAACTTTGAACTGTTATGATAGAAGAGATTCGTGACAATAGTGTACAATTATGTAAGGAAGCTCAAATAAGATTCTGCGCACGTTAGACGTGGAGTCTTCATGAAAATCGGTCTTTTCACCGATACATTCCTTCCCGCTACAAATGGTATTGTTACCGTAATCCAGATGATGGAGCGGGAACTTACCAGGGAAGGGCATGAGGTGCATATCTTTGCTCCAACCTACCCCCGAAAACCGGCCCAGGCATTCGGGACATCATACAATCTGGACTAATGTGCAATATGCTAAGCTAGTCGATGGTTAGCCTTTTCACTTCTTGCATTTCCGTTACCACACTTATTACATGGCAGGCAGTCAGAATGGCGAAAATACCTTTCAGAATTAGAGCTGGCAACCATGAGAAGAGCCCAACGATGGTTGCAAGAAGCCCCAGTAGAATAAGGGCAACACCTACGGGTATGAACTGTTGATAGGGCTTTATTGCGTCTTCCACTTGTTGCTCAAACTGCTGTCTAAATTCGGCTATAGCTTGTTCTTCTTCCTGTGGGGTAAGACCCGGACTTGTTTCAATCTGCCCCGCGGCTATTCCCGTGGCCATATCGATGACAAAGGGGGGTGTGGTGAAGCCTTCGCGTTCGATTTGCGCCGCATACCCGGAATAAGAAAGGGCGCATGCTGCTATTATTAGCACCATAACTAAAATAGTTGAATTATCCTTAATAGGATGTACCGAGAATTTATGCGCTCATTGAGCCCCTTAGCCACACCTCGACTGTAGAGAAGCCCAGCAAGCAAATACAGCACTGCCAGCACGATACCAATCAGGTTTAGCCCCCAAATGAAAAGCACCGCCAAGCTAGCGAGAGCAAAGGCGATGAAGCATATCCGTAGAGGGCGAACAAGCGCCGCAACAAGTCCAGCAGTAATGGCTACTAAAACGAGAGCCAGCAATAGCCAAATAAAGGGATACAATGTATCCATAGAGAAGACGAAGATAGCATCACCAAGTTGCCCGATTTGGCGACCAATATAGCCTAAGTAGCTACTAGCTGCGACGAGCAATACAACAAAGATTATAGTCTTGACCAATTTACTGGTTGTCATGCCCAAATTCGTAATTTCAGATAAACTCCGGGGCCTATTGTACAAAATTCATGAGCCCGGCGCTGGACTCCAGTTCCTCTTCACGATTTCTATTCTACGCTGATCGTGCTTTGCCATCAAGAGAGAAGGCCAAAACGACAAGATTAAACATTTCGCCCGATTGTTACTTTTTACGAGACAAGGCTTGGTATTGCGGTTTCAGAAGGCTTCGCCGTTATTAGTTTGTCAGGATTGGGGCTTTGGCTCCCGTCTCAGTAACAGGCGTAGAAAATGGACCGCTATCACTTCCACCCAGATTATGGCGTTTGCCACTATAATTCGCTCATACAAACCAAACCAGCCCGTTTGGTCGGACAGGAACAACCCTGCCACCAAAGCCAAAGCTAATACACCGGCAACGAGCGTATAGACAAAAATGCTTTTCCAGTTTGGGTCGCTCTTGAGGCTGGGTGTGAGCAACAGAATAGCAATAGGGAATAACAAGCCAAGGCCATAAGATGCCACTGTGTGGATTATTCCTTCGATAGTACGTGGAGCTCCAGCGGGATCCATTCGGAAAGCAGCAATCAGCAGCAGCCCATAGCCAGAAAACAAATCGATTGCAGCCAGCCTATGGAAGTCAACGCCAGACTGCTGATTGAATCCCTGACTGGGCTGTAATTGGGAGTAGATAAAGATGCCGCGAGGTCCCCGACAACCACCACAATGGGTCCTATGATACCAGCTAGAGCCGGGGCACTGTTAATGTTCAGACGTTTAAACGTAGACATTAGCCTTTATGTACCGAGCGTGCTCACCATTGGCTGTTCACTGTTTGTGGTGAGTAATTCATGTAATCAGCGACTCTATGAATAATATTCCTTTTCATTATTATAGCAAACATATTTATGCGAAGCACACACTCTGCTAGATTGTGACTTACTGATTAAAACAAGCAAATGTTCCCCAACAAAAGACTCTTTAGTTATATCTTAATAACCTAGCAGGTATATGGCTAATTCTCTGGGCTGGGGCAAGATGGGCAAAAATAAAAAAAGCCCACCACCGTTAAGTAGCGGGCTGACAGTTGCCGGACAGGGTGAGTTTTGTCAATTCTACGGGCTCATGCAGTTATCTCCAACCTGATTGCCTGCTCATCATCAACAATCAGTATGTTTTCTTGCTTTGCCACTATTTTTCTATCTGCTTTAGAGCTTCTTCCACTACCGCTATTAGCTCCTCGGGGGTAAATGGTTTGGGTAAAAATGGCCTACCACTTTGCTCTATAAAATGCATGGTTTTCTCGTCTAGCACACTCCCAGTAGTGAATACTACCTAGTTTGCCACCCGCGGATATTTTTTTTGCAGCCATTGGTATAGTTCTGTACCATTCATTGTCGGCGTCCTGATATCAATCAGACAAATGTGATATTGCCTCTCCTCTATCATATCCTGAGCTAACCTCCCATTGACGGCAATATCCACCTCAAATCCTTCCCTAGTGAGGATTCTTTGGCACATATTGCCAATCAGTGGTTCGTCCTCGACTACCAAGATTCTCTTCGTGGTGCGATCAAGAGTATTTATTGTACGCTTCCTTCTCTTTACTACTTGCTGATGGGTAATTCTACCACAAAAGTAACTCCATCACCAAGCTCGCTCTTGGCGTATAACTTGCCACCGTGTTCAGTAACTATCCCGTGACAAATACTTAGACCAAGCCCTGTGCCTTTGCCCACCTCTCTGGTGGTGAAGAACGGAGTGAAGAGTTTCTTCATGTTGTCCGGACTGATTCCCGGGCCATCATCAGTAATAGAAGCCCGAACTATATTCCCAACCCGTTCTGTAGCAATGGTAAGCTTACCTCTCCCGTGGGCTACAAGCATAGCCTGCTCGGCATTAATGATGATGTTTATGAAGACTTGCTGCAGTTGAGTTCCATTTATATGATAATTCATCAGCGTAAAGCGGCTAGTTGAACTTGCTCATTGCCGCTTCTATCCCCTGGCTAAGAAAACAATCGATGGCTTCAGATACCTTGGCAATTACAGGCTTGATTGTTGTTTCTTCCTGGGGGGGGAAATCACTGAGCACATAATTGACTATAGCGTCCTCGCTCATGGATTGCTCTTCTACCTGAGGCCGTCCAACCCCCACTCTAATTCGGGGGAAGTCCTCGCTTCCCAGGGCGGAAATAATAGAATTCATCCCCTTGTGTCCTCCCGAGCCTCCGCTCTGCCGCAGGCGAACCTTGCCCAGGGGCAAATCGAGGTCATCATATATTACCAAGAGGTCGCTCAAAGGAATGCCATGCTTACGCACTAAGCAAGCCACGGGGTCGCCACTGAGATTCACAAATGTCCTAGGCTTGGCCAGCAGCAACTTCTCGCCACTTACTTCAGCGAGGCCTACTTTAGCCCGGCATTGGCTGTGGTCAAAGCGAATAGAATGAAGCCTGGCAAAGTAATTCAGGCACCGGAAGCCAGCATTGTGGCGATTATGGGCATAAGTGTTGCCGGGGTTCCCCAAACCAACTATGAGTTTCATAAGCAACTGCCTTATTTCATGCTATGATTTGCCTGTAGCCTGATCCAAGAAATCGAGGAACTCAGATTCGCTGAGCGTCTTTATCCCCAACTTTTCAGCTTTAGCTAACTTGAAGCCTGGGTCGGCGCCGACCACCACGTAAGATGTTTTTCTGGTGACATCCGAGCCAGCTTTGCCACCAAGAGCCTTTATTTTCGCTTCTGCTTCTGAGCGGGAGAAGGATTCCAGCTTTCCGGTTAAAACAAATTCCAGTCCGGCTAAAGGTAACTCCTTATGCTTGGCTTTTTTAACCTTCTTTCTTTTCAGCTTTACCTTGTCTTTCTCTAGCTTTTCAATAATTTGCCTATTTCCTTCCTGTCTGAAAAAGGTAACGATGCTTTCAGCTATCTTGGGCCCAATAGACGGAAGGTCTGAAAGCTCTTCCTTGCTGGCTTTGGCTAAATCGTCTATGCTATTAAAGGTCTCTGCCAGTAATTCGGCATATTGCTCACCAACATGCAGGATTCCCAGGGCAAAAATAACCCGGGCTAAGGGTCTTTTCTTGCTTCCCTTGATGGAATTAAGCACATTGGAGACGATTTTATCCGCCATTCTTTCCAGACTGAGAAGTTGCTCTTTGGTAAGGGAGTATAAATCGGCAGCATCCTTGACCAAGCCGGCCTCGAACAAGGCCTGACATAGCTTTTCACCCACACCATCTATATCCATTGCCCCGCGGCTAACAAAGTGCTTGATCTTCTCCAGGGCTTGAGAGGGGCAGGCAGTATTGGTGCAGCGGTGCATAGCCTCACCTTGAGGCTTTATCACCTCGCTTCCACACACAGGACAGCGACTGGGCATAGAGAAGATTTTCTCCTTGCCAGTACGGCGGCTGACCACAGGTTCGACAATCTCGGGTATAACTTCGCCAGCCCGCTGCACGACAACCCAGTCGCCGATGCGGATATCTTTACGATGGATGTCTTCTTCATTATGCAGCGCCGCTGAACTGATAACGACACCACCTACCCGAACTGGCTCTAAAATAGCATACGGGTTAAGGCTCCCCGTCCTCCCCACGTTGATGCCAATGTCAATAAGGCGCGTAGTACCCTGAATAGCGGGAAACTTGTAGGCAACAGCCCATCTTGGCTCGTGAGCCACAGTGCCCAGCTCTTGCTGAAGGGCAATAGGATTGACTTTTACCACCATGCCATCAGCTTCGTAAGGAAAGTTTTCCCGGCTTTCTACCCAGTTCTGATAATATTTCTCCGTTTCATCAAGGGAACGGCATAGAGCAATATTGGGGTTTATCTTGAAGCTCAAGGACTTGAGGTATTGCATAATCTCCCAGTGAGTGTCGGGCACTGTCTTCCTTTCAGCCCAACCCAGAGCATAGATGAATATATCCAGGGGGCGCTTGGCAGTGATGCTGGAATCGAGCTGCCTTACCGAGCCGGCAGCGGCATTCCTGGGATTGGCAAAAAGCGGCAGCCCCTCTTTAGCCCTTTTTTCGTTAAGCTTTTTAAAGCCAGCCTTAGGAAAATAAACTTCGCCTCGGACTTCAAATCTGGGCGGCGCCTCTCTGGGCACAGAAAGGGGAATACTCCTGATGGTTCTCAAGTTCTGGGTGATGTCCTCACCTCGGTAGCCATCCCCCCTGGTTGCTCCTGTGACGAGCAAGCCATCAACGTAAGTCAAGGCTACTGCTAGCCCATCAATTTTGGGCTCGCAAACAAGGTCAAACTGGCGCCCGCCTAAAAGGTTGCTTACTCTTTTATGCCAGGCTGCCAGTTCTTCGTAAGAAAAAGCATTGGTCAGGCTCAACAAGGGTTGGGGATGTTCGACAACTCCAAACGCTTCTACAGGGGGCGCTCCAATCCTTTGCGTTGGCGAGTCAGAGGTAACAAGCTCAGGATGCTCAGCTTCAAGCTGCCTGAGCTCCCTCATCAGCTCGTCGTACTCGGCATCGCTGATTTCAGGGCTGTCCAGCACGTAGTAACGGTAATTATGGTAATTAATTGTCTCCCGCAGCTCTTCTATCCTCTGCTTGGCTTTATTTACATCTTTCATACGGCTCCGTCAATTATAATATACCATAGCTAAAACGGGCATGCAGAGATGTCGCATATCAAACACAGATGTGAAAAGCAAACTAAGGAGACTTCTGAGGAAAGTCTTTGATCACCGCCTTTTCCCGAGCGGGCAGATATAAACGCATATACCGCAACTCTTGTGCCGAGTCTGCTCTCGTTCGCTTAGATAGCGGTTACATGCATTAGCAGCGAATATCTCGTTTCTCGGTCTGGGCTTATCGAAAGCCTGTCCAGTAAAGGCATGTGCGGGACAAGCTTTCACACATACAGAGCAGTCGTGGCACATCTCATCCATAGGCATTCCAGTTTCTAACCGAGCATCTGTGAGCACCGTACCCCACCTCACGCGGGGACCATGTTCCGATGTAATGAGCAAGGCACTCTTGCCAATCCATCCCAGCCCAGCCAAATGAGCTGCTAATTTGTGGGAGAACACACCGGTAAGCCTGGTTCTATCCACTGTTTGAGACGACGGGACAACGAAAGCTTGGAAACCGGCTTTGTCCAAGGATTGGGCTAACATCATAGAAATCGAATCTATGCGAGGATTTATAATTCGATACACGTAATGCCAATAAGTATTCAGGGCAGCAATATTTTTATGATGAACCAGCGTATTTACAATGCCATCCGTGAGAACGAAGCCATGAGAAACAGCTCGTGGAAACTGAGTCAGAAATTCTCCGCCCTGCTTGGAAATACACTGTCTGGCAAGAGCAAGGTCAGCTATACCGAAGTAAGTTGCCCCCATGTCCTTAGCCAAAGATTCCAGCTTGCCTCTAAGATTTACTTTACCCATATCTTTCATAGCTAATTCCTATGTATAAGTATAGCAAAACTCCCTACTATTAATCTTGCTTTGTGATTATCTCTTCTCTAATTCATTAAACCTATGTGTGTGCTACAATTAGACGAGTATTATGATGAACGATTTCCCTTGCTTCATCCGGGAGGCAACACCAAGGCCCGAATGTGCAAAAGGTCGAAAGCATGAATGAGATAAAGTACAAGCCAATCGGAGTTATTCATTCTCCGTTCAAGGAACCCAAAGGGACACCTATACAGCCTGCAGGTGCTAAAGGTACCAATGGGATAGTCGAGATATTCCCGGAATATGCTGAAGGCCTGAAAGATGTTGAAGGTTTTTCTCACATTATTTTGCTATACCACTTTCACTTATCCAAAGGGTCGACATTGATAGCAGAGCCCTATATGGATAATGAAACGCATGGAGTCTTTGCCATGCGAGGTCCGAGTAGGCCCAACCCTATTGGCATTTCGGTAGTGTGCCTTGTCAGGGTTGAAGGGAATATGCTCCATATTCAAGATGTGGACATTGTAGATGGGACCCCCCTTCTGGATATTAAACCTTATATTCCCGAATTTGACATAAGGGAAGTGGAAAAGATAGGATGGCTAGAGAAAAGTGTGCATAAGCTTCCAGCAGCGAAAGATAATGGGAGGTTCACAGAGTGATTTGTCTGACTGGCGGCAGTGAGGCATATGAAGTTCCAGCTTTTGGCTTTTGTCGCTCTGGACTTCTCACATCCGTGACACATTGGGCAACGACTGAATTATTTTGGGGGTGTGAACATGGCTATGAAACCAGTTGTAATTAGATTCTTCGCCCCGGTGATTGATGCCACGGTCAATGCCCTGATGAGTGCCGTCGATCAGAAAATGAAGCAAGGGATAAAAGATTTCATCATCCTTATCTCTTCGCCTGGTGGCTCTGTTATCCATGGTTTAAGCGCATATAATTATCTGAAGGGGTTGCCTGTATCAATAGCTACACACAATTTCGGCAGCGTGGACTCAATAGGTATTGTCATATACTGTGCCGGTTCGAGAAGGCTATCAGTACCCCAGGCGAGATTTTTGTTTCACGGCGTTAGTGCGCAGTTCAGGGGGGAGCAGAATTTAGAGGAGAAACTGCTGGAGGAAAGGTTAAAGGGGTTGAGAATTGATATGGAGAATATTGCCAAGGTAATCGCAGCCAATACCGGTAAAAGCGCCAAAGATATTACTGATGCCATGATTGAGAGGACAACTTTGAATCCAGAGGAGGCGCAGTCCTGGGGCCTGGTACACGAAATCAAGTCAGAGCTATTTGAAGCAGGAAGCGAAGTAATTGCCATACAATTCCAGCAACAACCACAACCGCCGCGGAAGCCTTAACATCAGCCGGGAGGCGCGTACCCCGCTACTCCCTGTTTCAAACAAAATGATTCGTAGCTTATTGCCTTCAGATTTCGGTGCTATACTCAAGGTCATAAATGATGCTGCGCAAGCTTACAAAGGAGTAATCCCGGATGATAGATGGAAGGAACCATATATGTCGGCCGAGGAATTAAAAGAAGAAATTGAAGCTGGCGTACGATTCCTTGGGTGGGTGGAAGGTGGGCATTTACTTGGAGTGACAGGAATTCAAGCTCTTAAAGATACCACCTTGATCAGGCATGCTTATGTGCTTCCAGGATGCCAGGGAAGCGGAACTGGCACGCGGCTACTTGAATACCTCATGGGCTTGGCTGAGACTCCGGAGATTCTGGTAGGGACTTGGGCTGACGCCACCTGGGCTATTCGATTCTACGAGAAACATGGTTTCAAACTGGTGTCATCCAGGGAAAAGGATAGGCTCTTGCAGACATATTGGAACATCCCCGAGAGGCAGATTGAAACCTCAGTGGTGCTGAGGACAATCTCTTCTTTCCAGTTAAAGGTATGACTTCCCAAGGTGACATTTTATATGTTTGTAACATTGTGTAATAACCTTCCGTGTCATTGCGAGCCCCGACTTGTCGGGGCGTGGCAATCTCATTGTGAAGCTGGAGCCTGCTATAGTTGGACTGAGGAACCTCGCTTAGAGATTGCTTCGTCGCCCCGATTCATCGGGGCTCCTCGCAATGACAAAAAAGAGGTGTCATTGAGGTACTGAACGAGGGCAAGGGCTTTACGATATACTTTTTATTACGCTATACTTTTATACTTTTTATTATAAGGATTTTCCGGAGGCAGAGATGAATATTAAACAGACCCTGGAAAAAACTGCCAGCGAAATACCACACAAAGAAGCCATTGTTCTTGATGCTCAGAGGATTACTTATGGGGAACTAGATGAAGCTTCTAACAAAGTAGCCAATGCCCTCCTGGAGCTGGGGATGAAAAAGGGTACCCATGTGGCTATCTTGATGTCCCATAGCCCTGAGTGGGTCATCAATTACTTCGGGGTAGTTAAAGGTGGAGGTGTAGCTGTACTAGTCAACCCTGCGCTTAAAACACCTGAGCTTGATTTTTTGCTGCGAGACTCCGACTCGGAAATCCTGCTAACAGAAAAGGAATTTTCTCGGATGATTTCCTCAGTTTTACCTCACATTCCTTTACTAAAACACGTAATTGAGGTCGATGCAGATTCTTACACCAAGATGGTAGCTAACAGCTCTTCCATGTCACCGACTAGCGATATAAAAGACGAGGACGAAGCTACTATAATTTACACCTCTGGCGTCCTGGGGAGGCAAAAAGGGGTGGTACATACACACGCTTCCCTTATGGGAACTCCCCCCATAGTTTCCACAGCCATACAACGGAGGAGAGAAGATACCATCATAGACCCTGCTCGTTTTTCCCATCTTTTTGGCTTATGTGAAGTCCTTCTTGGTTCGGTTGGCACAGGCTCTACCATCGTGCTTATGCCTAATTTCACTCCCAGAGCTGTTCTAGAGGCTGTTGAGAAGGAGAAGGGAAGCATTCTCTTTGGCGTTCCTGCCATGTACAATGCCCTGGCGCTGATGCGAGGCGAAGTTTTGAGAGACTATAACCTGGATTCGCTGCGATTGGCTGTTACGGCTGGGGCAAAGTCCTTCCCCAAGCTAATGGAAACTTTGGAGGGCAAGTTCGGTTTATCCCTTTATGAGGTATACGGTCTTACGGAAGTTTCAGCCGTTTCCATAAGCACCTTTAACAGTCGTAAACTGGGAACTGTTGGCAAGCCAATTTGCAGCCTTAAGATACTAGATGACAGCGGCAAGGAAGCTCCCAAGGGCGAAATAGGGGAGGCTGTGTTCAATGCCCCCTGGGCGATGAAAGGATACTATAAAGCACCTGAACTCACAGCTCAAGTCCTAAAGGATGGCTGGTTTTATACCGGAGATTTAGTCAGGATGGATGAAGATGGCTACCTGGAGTACGTAGAAAAGAAATCGTTCATAATAGTCACGTCTTCTGGACTTAAGATCGGTCCGTCAGAAGTTGAATTCGTGCTGCTAAGCCACCCTAGCGTAGCTGAGGCAGCCTATGTAGGTATTGACGATGGTTATGGAGGACAGATACCCACGGCTTTTGTGGTACCCAAAGAAGGGCAAAACGCTACTTCAGAGGAGCTAGCCAGTCTTTGTTACCAAAACCTGGCTGATTTTAAGCTTCCTAAAAGAATCGAATTTGTAGACAGCATACCCAAAACTGCCTCGGGGAAGATAGATAGAAAGAAGCTCAAAGAAACAGAGCTGCCTCAGAACTAGCTGAAAGAGTAGTCATTAGCCTTGTCTATTTTGTTCTCAAAATTAGCAGTAGCGTGAAAGGAGTCCACGCAAATTATCCGAGGTTGTTCAACAACATCCACTTGTCGCTCTGAGCCCTTCGCCTCTTGTCATTGCGAGCCCCGACTTGTCGGGGCGTGGCAATCTCATTGCCCTGGCGAGATTACTTCGTCGCAAAGCGCCTCGCAATAACGGAAAGGGGGTGTCATTGCGAGCGCAGCGAAGGGTCTAATCCCGCTTATCCTAATGTTGACTTGGTTAGCACTTATTGGTAACATCATGAACTGAGCCGTGCTAGGCGGGGAGCTAGCGGTGCCCTGTACCCGAAAACCGCTATAGCGGGGCTGAATTCCTGCTTGAGGTTTACGGCCGGCGAGATTTTGTTTTTGCTGAGCGGTGTTGATAGTCGGGGTCTATGCAACTGGAGGCTATGAACCCCGTCAGGTCCGGAAGGAAGCAGCGGTAAATAGCATTTCCAGTGTGATATAGAGTTGCCTGGTTGGAGCTAGCTGGCAAAAACAGCTTCCCGGTTCAGGAATCGAGAACAGGTGCACGGCTTACAGAAATTCTGGAGGCTATGGATATGGCAATAAAGAAGGTATGTGTTATTGGTTCAGGGACTATGGGCAGTGGCATAGCTCAAGTATCGGCACAGGCGGGCTATGAGACAACCATGGTTGACGTAAAACAAGAGTTTCTTGACCGTGGTATGAGCACGATAAAAAAAAGCCTGGGTAAATTTGTGGAAAAGGAAAAAATTAAGCAAGAAGAGATGAATAAAGCTCTGGCGAGACTTCACACCTCGATTGACATGGAGAATGCCGCCAAAGATGCTGACTATGTTATAGAGGCGGTATTTGAGAGGGCGGAGGTAAAGCTGCCGATATTTGTGCAGCTTGAAGAAATTTGCCCCACAGAAACAATTCTGGCTTCTAACACATCAGGAATACCAGTAAGTCTTCTGGCATCTGCGACCAAGCGTCCCAACAAGGTTATAGGCACGCACTTTATGAACCCCGTGCCGTTAATGAAGGGAGTAGAGATAGTGAAATCTTTGCTTACATCAGAGGAAACTTTGAAAGTAAGCCTCGATTTTGTCAACTCCTTGGGTAAGGAAACAGTCGTAGTCAAAGATTCCCCTGGATTTGTAACTAATAGAATAGTAACCTTGGTTTTCAATGAGGCAGCCAAGCTATTGGAAGAGAATTTAGCAAGCATAGAGGATATAGATAAAATAGAGAAATTATCACACAACTGGCCTATGGGCCCATTCGAGCTGGCAGACATGGTTGGTATAGACGTCGTGGTAGACCTCTTGGAAGGAATTTACCAGCAGACTGGATGGGAAAGATATAAGCCAGCTCCGTTATTGAAGAGGATGGTCGAGATTGGATACACGGGAAGGAAAGTGGGAAAGGGCTTCTATCAATTGTTTGGATAAGGCTGACACTTTTGTACCGACAATTACTTCGCCAATTTGGCTTCAAACCGAAAAAAAGCTTAGGACAGCATTTCCTTATAGATGAAGCTGTATTAGAGCGTATTCTATCTGCTGCCGAACTCAGCCCTGGGGACATTGTAGTCGAGATAGGTCCGGGCCTGGGCATACTAACTGAGGGGTTAGCCAAACGAGGAGCCAGGGTCATTGCTGTTGAGCTTGATTCCAAATTAGTTGCCCTACTCAAAAAACGACTAGCCACCTTTCCTGATGTCAAAATTATCCATGCTGATATACTTAAGGTTACCCCCCGGCAACTTCTGCAAAATAATTTAACCGCCTCCGAACTTGCCCGAGGTTATAAAGTTATAGCTAATCTTCCTTATTACATTACTTCACCGGTATTGCGCCATTTTCTCGAGGCGCAGCCCCGACCCTCAGAAATGGTAGTAATGGTACAAAAGGAAGTTGGTGAAGCTATTGCTGCTACCCCTGGTAAGATGAGCTTGCTCAGTGTTAAGACTCAGTTTTATAGCAAGCCTGCTATTATATCCTATGTACCAGCGGCAAGTTTTTATCCCCCGCCGAAGGTGGATTCAGTTATTTTACGCCTGGATGTTTACTCCCAGCCGCCTATCGAGGTATCCGATGTCGCTAGTTTTTTTGATATAGTTATGCATGGTTTCCGCTCTCCTCGTAAGCAGCTTCGCAATTCTCTGGCTCACTCTTTAGAGATGCCGCCCAGCCAGGTTGCTTTATTACTGGAGAAGGCTGGAATAGAAGGTAAACGGCGCGCTGAAACTCTTAGCCTGGAGGAGTGGAGGGAGCTATGGAAAATCTTTGCTCCCTTTACAAAAAGATTATAATATTGACTGTTTATGCCCCAGCTAAAATAAACCTTGTCCTCGAAGTACTGGGCAAGCATAATGATTATCACCGAATCTCCAGTATTGTTCAGTCAATAGACTTATGCGATGTCCTCAATTTTC
Organism: Dehalococcoidia bacterium; assembly: GCA_030615965.1. Taxonomy (GTDB): domain Bacteria; phylum Chloroflexota; class Dehalococcoidia; order GIF9; family AB-539-J10; genus RBG-13-51-36. The sequence continues at coordinate 16,289 of JAUWYE010000007.1, forward strand.
AGTTGGACGAGGAAATATGCTTTGAATGTGATGAGCCCAGCTTAAAGTGCGATAACCTGGTAACACGGGCGGCCACTCTGCTTAAGGAAAGCACAAAATATAGTTTGGGGGCACGAATCGAACTTCGCAAGCATATACCCTGGGATGTGGGGTTGGGGGGTGGCAGCAGCGACGCCGCTGCCACCCTCTTAGCTCTAAATGAGCTTTGGGGATTGGGGTTGCCGCTTTCTGAGCTGGTCCATTTAGCATCTAAGCTGGGCTCGGATGTTCCCTTCTTTATCTATAGAGGCACGGCTTTGGTAGAGGGGATGGGAGAAAAAGTAACCCCGGTACCATCCTTGCCTTCAACCTGCTTTGTGTTACTGGTGCCGCCATTACCTAAAATCTCGGACAAAACAAAGCAAATGTATAATAATTTAGACGCTGCTTATTTCACCGAAGGACAGTTTGTTCAACAGGTCTTGTCATCTTTGATGCAAAGGAAAGCGATTGACCCTGGTCTTATGGTTAATGTCTTCGAAAAGGTAGCCTTTGATTTCTTCCCCGGGCTGGACAAATATCGGAAGACTCTGGAAGAAGCCGGAGCCCCGGGAGTTTATCTCGCGGGCTCCGGACCATGTCTTTTTACTTTTTTCTCAGGGGAGAAAAAAGCTGGTGAGCTGTTTTCTCCCCTGAGAAAGCAAGGATTGGAGTGCTACCTGGCATCTCCTTTTCCCACCCCGATAGAATCGGGGATAGAATCGGGGCGTAGTCGCGGGTCTAAAGACCCGCAGGGGCAGGTAATTTAATGGCAATGGAAAGGCTGAAGCAAAAGAGATGGTTTAAGGTGGCACTTTACCTTGTCATCCTCATTGGCCTCAGTTTCGGCTTTGCCTATTTGCTTCAATACTTAATGACTTATTTCAATATCTCGGTAGAAAGATTTGCCTCCACAGCTTATTTGCTTGTCTTCGGAGTCACCCTGGTATCTAACGCGGCCATCTTGGTTCCGGTGTTCTTACATGTTTCCATAATGATGGCAGTGGCGAAGATGATGATGGAGGTATCACCGTGGGGTTTTGTTCTTGTAGCTCTCGTAGCCAGCGTAGCTGGTGCCCTGGGGGAAATAACTGGTTATTACGCCGGCTACTGGGGAAAGAGAATCGTACACCTTGAGAACGCACCGGGATATGCCAGGCTTGCAGGCTGGATGGAGCGATATGGCCCTTGGGGCATTTTCCTCATCTCTCTTCAACCTATATTGCCAGTCGACGTAGCCGGGCTCCTTGCCGGAGCCTCTAAACTACCGGTATGGAAGTTCCTACTGCCTTGCTGGGCAGGAAAATTTCTCAAGTATCTTTTGGCCTGCTACTTCGGCCCAGCGCTCTGGCGTTTTCTTCCCCTTCCACCCCTATAACTTCAGTGATAAAGAGGTTTTGTAACAGTAGCCGTCTGTTATTCTGAATGTCCCTCGCATTGTCCACGACAGGGTCTGGATGTCCTGCTCCGGTCACTCCAGTGGAGGTTCAGGGTCGGTATGAAAGTCGAGCGCTTTTAAAGAGAGGGCTAGTTTTTTTTCGTCTGCCTTGGTGCTAACCTCTCCATCTAACTTCGCCTTATGCAATACTTGGAGTACCTTTCCCATCTCCGGTCCAGCGGAGATGCCCAGTTTTTTTAGCTCTTCCCCGTTAAGGGAAGTTCTTACGTATCGCAGTTTTGTGAGAAATAGTTGGAGGTGGTGATGTACGATTAAGGATGGGGTGCCTTCTTTTTCGTCTGAAGCTATGGCATTTGCCTGTATCGCCACAGGCTCATATTCCCGGAGCAGATAATAAATCTCACTGGGTTTCAGGGAAGACTTGTCCAGGAGTGGAAGCCTGGTCTTGAGGCGGAGCGTATCGCGCATCGCTCGGGATAATTTTGCCGATATGTTAAGACGAGCGAGAAATTGCTCAATGCCCCTTTCGCTAAATGAATAAATAAGAAGACAGAAATAGAGCGAGGGCAATTGGTTGGGCTTCTTTAGACGGCGCGCTCTGTCAAATTTTTCAGCTATCCAGCCGTCGCCGTTGAGGAAGGGGCTTATTCTTGGCAGCGCTCCTAGCTCGGCAAGCCGCTTGATAACAAATTCTGGCCGTTTTCCCTTCAAAATTAGTTCTAGCTCGTGCCTTATTCGGTCGCCGCTTATTGTATCCAGCATAGGAATGTCCCGTTTAAGTAGCTGAGCGGTCTGTGTTTCGAGCTCAAAACCTAACCGTTGTTCATAACGGACGGCTCGTAAAATTCTGGTGGCATCGTCGCTGAAGCTTCTGGCATGCAAAATGCGAATGAGATGGTACCCCAGGTCGCTTTTACCATGATAGGGGTCGACCAGCTCCCCATAATCATTTGCCCCCAGGGATATAGCCATAGCATTGATAGAGAAATCTCTGCGGACAAGGTCATTCTTGAGGGTGCCCGGGGTAACCGCAGGTAATGCCCCCGGTCTGGCATAGGTTTCCTTTCGTGCTGTCGCCAGGTCCAGGGTGAAATTCTCATATCTGAGCTTAGCGGTGCCGAAGCGGTGGTGGGCAAGCAACTTTGCCTGACTGGTTTCAGCCACTTGTTGAGCCAATTTCACCGCATCACCCTCGACTACCAAATCAAGGTCGAAGTTGGGATAACCTAAAAGCAGGTCTCGTACTACACCACCGACGAGATATACCCTCTGCCCCCGCTTAGCAGCCTGTCCGCTGATATCCTTGACTAGCTCCAAGAGTTGCTGGGGGAGATATTGCTCTATTTGCCGGGCTAAATTCATTACATTAGTATTATATCAGCACTTCCGTCGCCGTCGTATAACCTAATTCCCATAACCATAGTATATAATAATGAAAGCCAGAAGCATGGAAGCTAAAAGCCAGGAAGGGCACAGGAAAAGACTACGGGAAAGGTTCAATCAATCGGGGTTGGCAGGGTTTCTTGACTACGAAATTGTGGAACTGTTGTTGACACTGGGGACGCCTCGCAGAGATTGTAAACCGCAAGCCAAAGAAGCAATAAACAGGTTCAAGACTCTGAGAGGCGTTCTGGAAGCTCCTCCAGAGGAATTGCAGAAGATTAAAGGAATAGGCCCAACTCACATCTTTGTAATTAAATTCATGCAGGATGTAGCCAGGGAGTTTCTTAAGGAACAACTCCTCGATAAACCCTACTGTCGGTCCTCCAAGGAGGTCTTCGATTACCTGTATCATTCTATGCGAGACCTGAAAAAAGAAGTCTTCAAAGTCATGTTCCTTGATTCCCAAAATCAAGTTGTGGAGATTGAGGACCTCTTTGAAGGGACATTGAATGCCAGTGCCATCTTCCCTCGCGAAATTATCCAGGGCGCCGTCAAACATAATGCCGCGGCCTTAATCTTTGTCCACAACCACCCGGCCGGGAATCCTCAACCCAGCGATAACGATAAACAAATAACACAGGATTTAGTCTTCGCGGCGAATATTATGCAGATTAAGGTCCTGGACCACATCATAATAGGCGAGAATAGATACTTCAGCTTTGCCGATGCTGGGCTAATTGAGGAATACGACCTGAACTTCCAGAGCCTCAAAGAGGGAAAGAAAGCTTAAGCCCGAGCGAAATCGAATTTATCCCTTAGCGCTTAAGGTGACTGGAAAACTGCACATTTCGTCAGAATGTGCAATTGGGTAACAAAACAAGCTTTTGTTACCAGGGCTGAACAATATGGACTTTCGTTCAATGATGCAACAAAGCACTATTTTTTACAATGAAGTAACAGCACAACAATGGTTGCATCGATCGTGCCTATTAGCTGGCATCTCAGCCTCGTTAAATTTGGTGGAAAAGGAACTTCGAAGCAGCCTACAGTATTGAGAAGAAGAGTTCATCCCGACGTACCGCAGAGAGAGGCCACCTTTAGACAATAGCAGGTGTTTTGTCAGGCACAGTAAAAGTTGGTTCCAAAGTCGCATCGGTATGGGTGCCAAGAGGCAAAGTTGGGAGCAAACGCCGAATCCTGGAATGGCAGAGCCGTTCTGCTAGCTTAAAGTGCTCCAACGCCTGATTTCTCCACGAGAACTCCTCCGCATACCTCACCGCTCTCTCCGACATTTCGTTCCGAAGCTCGGGATAGAGTACTAGTTCTTTGAGACTGGCAATTGCTTGTTCAAAGTCCACACAAGCCAAACCCCCGGCCATCTTCACAGTTTCGCCAACACCCTCAGTATCCCGGCAAGCAATTGTAGCCCCAGCACCTAAGGCATGTGCCAAAATTCCGCTCTGCGTGCAGTCGCTTGGCCAATAGAAGTAGATGTCCAACGCTCTTGGTAGGATAGGGAGGACATCTTCAGGTAGATAAGTCTCTAGAAAGAACTGTCCTGTACTGTTGTGCCTAGTCCTCAATCCCACGGCAAACTTGCTATCGACACTGCTGTCGGCTTCCCGCAAGAAGCCGGCACGAACCGCGACGATCCTCCTTCGAGGCAGCATCTGCTGCAGCAAATCTTGGGCACGGTAGAGGCGTTCAGTACCTTTGCTGGCGGTGATGAATCCAGCCGCGCCCATCACGATCGTATCCGCGTCAAGGAACACACGTTGCTGCTTCAGACTATCCTTGTACGCCTGATCCAATCCGGATTCATATACCAGATACTTGTGAATCCTCATCTTGGCCTCTGCTCTGCTCATCCTGGCTATTATAGGATAAAGATGAATACCATGTCTTAGCACGTGCACCTTATCCCTATGTTCTGGGAAGGCTCGGGTTACTGTTTGGTATACGCCATCACCAAACACGGTGATCGCATCCGTGTGAGGTAGCAGCAAGCGCAGGAATGAGTATTCCTGCTTTCGCAGCCCGCAAGTGGTTTCACTACTTTGAAAGTGAAGTGTATGGAGGGAAACCACCTTTATTTGGTCCAAGTCCCTGAGCATATTAACGAATTTGGCGTTGTCTGGCCAGATACCGAATTCGTGTTGAAACCACAGGACAGAGTCTTCATTTTTCGCAACGAGTTCGTTAAGTCCATCTTGAATCATTGGCGCACTAAAGCTACGACGGTCAGGTATGCCATACCAAACACGACCCGTTGCCAACTCGCGGTCAGCCGTTAACGACACCCCGTATTTCTCCAGATCAAAGGATAGCACACCCCACCTTCCAACAGGGCTCTTACGGGTTATAAAGCCCGTGTAGTCAGCTATCCCGCACATTATTGGTTTATATGATCCCACGAAGTAAATAGATGCCATTTCACCACCCCCTCATATCTCTTTGTGTATACCATGTATAGTTGCATCAAATATTCGAAGGCATTTGATGCCAGGATCTGGACCTGTAGCTGTACTCGCCATCTCCGTAACGCCCCATCTTCCTTGTTCGGCGGCATGAGGGACAGCGCTTGGGCTCATTAGTAAAGCCTTTAGATGCGAAGAATTCTTGTTCGCCAGCGCTGAAATCAAAGGTGGTTCCACAATCGTAACATTGGATCGACTTGTCCTGAAAACTCCTTGGATGACCTCCTCCCTTCTAAATCTTAGTTAGAGTTCGGTCATCCAATACTTCAGTAGTCTGAACTTATTTGAAAAAGCTTGTGATAACTGAACTGAAACTAATGTATAATTTATACACTAAGATAGTTTCTTTGTCAAATGAGTGCAAGAACGCAGGTAATGAACGGCCACATCAATCATTTCTTAATGTTCTCTGTTCTCTTACTAGTACTCTATTAAGCGCGCTCCCGTTAGCACCAGCGGAACCTATTATCTCAAATAGCCGCTGCGGTTATTACCTTGCCTGATCTCTTCTGGAATAAGGTCGGACACCTTCGCTATGGCAACGCACGTTACCGTGTCTGCTGCTCCATAGTAAACAAGAATCTCGTCATCGTCGTCAAGCATTTCCTTGGCAACTTGAGGAACAGCACCGCAGCTGAATACTACATTAGGAACGTAGCATCCCTCCTCGCCAAGCTCGTAGCTTTCCTCGGGTTCCAACACTGGATTGGGCGAGCGATAAAGCAGCTGTCCTGGGTCGTCCAGTGCTACAAGCAGCACACCAAGCCGATATATGAAGGAACGGTCAACACCGTGATAGATGAGAAGCCACCCATATTTGGTTCTAATAGGCTGCGACCCACCGCCAATTTTGAACCCATCCCACGCCATTCCTGCTCCTGGGCCTATTAATATACGGTGGTCTTCTCGAGGCCAGGGACAGTCAAGACGCTCAGAGTAAGAAATCCAAATACTCGGCTCAATCCTATGATACATGACATACCGTCCGTTGAACGCCTGCGGAAACAAGGTAGCATCCTTGTCGTCAAAGTCGGGGAAAGCGAGGCCGTGTTTTATCCACTTATTCCAGCAACGGTTCAAGAAGTCCTCCAGATCGATTGAAGCTAGGGCGATCTGAGCAGAGACACTGCTGTAAGCAGTATAAAACATGTAAATGCGTTCTCCGATGAGGACAAGCCTGGGGTCCTCACAGCCTTTTGCCTCCCACTCCTCCTCCGGCTCAAACACTGGGCTTTCCAACCTCTCCTCAATATGCAAGCCGTCTGAGCTTATGGCGAGCCCAATTCGGGAAACCTCGTCCTCTCCACAGGCGCGATACAGGATGTATATCTTGCCTTTCAGCATTATCGCACCAGGATTGTACACGTATTTGGATTCCCAGGGGTGTTCTGCTATCGCCTTGAGAATGGGATTCCCTGTAAACCTGCGCAGCTTGCCTGCTTCAGGCTCCGCTGGACGTGGCAGTTGCTCAGGTATCACCTGCTGCACCGTTTGCCAGCTAGGAAGGATCAGCCGAGCCAGGTTTTCCGATTCCCTCCCGTGCCCCATTAGTTCCGTGATACTGCTATCTATGTTCTCTTCGCTGACCCCCAGGGCCGTAACCATTTCGACCAGAAATTCCCGTGATGCCCAATCTCTCTCAACATGCAGTGAGAGAGGTGTGGGTACGCCTTTTCCGCCCTTAAAGCTATAACTGGCCCAGGTCCAAGCGGAGCAGGGTATAAATTTGCCATCGGGTAAGGACAAGGCAAGGTGGTAGCAATCCACCATATGGCTCAAACTTTGGGTGAGACGCGACAATGAGGGATCTTCCTTTGTCTCCAAATCCCGGATCATCTTTCTCACTCGCTCTACCAATATCTCCTGGATCTTGCTTTCAAACATGTTGTGGGCAGATAGTGGATCTCTTCCCCAATGGCCCTTCAGCGAGTTTACTACCCTGGTCCCGAATTCCTTTCTCTCCCGTGCAAACTGCTCCCATATTTTCCCAAATCTTTCAGCTTCCACAATATTCTTGACCATCATTAGGAAATAGCGCAGCTTGGGAAATTCACCACCTGCTCCTCGGCGCAAATTGCTGACGAGAAGCCTTCCTGCGAGCTTGCTTAAGGTCGAAGGCTCCTTGGGAAGTGCAAGCATGGAGAAATCCTCATAGCTCACTACCAGTGGCTCCAAAGGCAGGCGGGCAAAGTGCTCGGGCCGTGCATTTCCGGCTATCCATTCCCACAATATCTCCGTATGTTCTGTCTCCTCCAACAGGCTAGACAAAGCCAAGATATCCTTTGGCCCGTAGTGTTGTTCAAGCTCGGCCAGGTTGGCCGCACCGAATTTGATAAGCAAGTTGGAGGGTGGATTTCGCTGTAGAATCCAAGAGGCCACCTCAGGTTTCAAAGTGAAGGTTTCCGAATGAGGAAAGTTCTGCAATATGGCCTCAGCAACCTTCTTGGTTCCATCCAAGGTTGAAAGATCCCCGATCAAAAGGAGCTCGTGCATATCCTGCTCCACCTGGAGCATTAGCTTTTCTATGTTTTCGGCGATATCGGTGGAATTCGGCTCGTGAGGGATCTTGAGCTTTTCATGATAGAATTCCCTAAATTCCTTGTAGTGCCTTTGAAGAATATCATTATAGATGCTATCAGTGCTTATAATCTCTTCGGTAGGCGAGGTAAGCTCCTTAGGCAGTATTAAGGGAACTCCGGGTATGAACTCGCGGTAAGTCACCATAGGCAGAAGTGGCTTGAGAGCATCTTCTTTGTCCCTCCATGCCGCCAAGAAGCCGGGCTTCTGTTTGATGAATTCCTCGATCTGCTGCTGAATCTCCTGCTCTGCCACCAGAGCAGTGAGATGCTCTGCCTGGTCGAGGATAGCAGCCTCTGACCGTTGCTTGAACACCTCAAGCTCCTGAGCAAACCCAGCCTCCCTCGCATAACAAATGGGGATGAAAGCATTCAAGACAGCGTCCTTGGCGAATTCCTGTTCTAGACAGTAAACGAGTAAAAAGTCATAAAGGATTTCGGTCCAGAGGTGCGCAGGAAACCTGAAAGCCTTTCGGTCAGTCCTTGCTAGCCTCTGTAGTTCTATTGAAGCTTCTCTGGAGAGGATCTCTCCATATAAGCCCTGGAACTTGATGAAACCTTGTCTATATCGCTCTATTGCAAAGGGGTCTGGTGCCACTTCTTCCGGGCAGTGGGACTTTCTGTCTCCGAAGATAGCTAGGGGGTAGATTATATCTCCTCTTTGCTGCCACCAGTCTTTGCTGGCTGCAATCTGCTCAAAGATTACTTTGGTTTGCTGCCTCCACACACTTTCTTTGTCTGGGTAGACTCTACGAATCTTCACACCAAGGCTGGTTTCGCAAATCTTCGCTTCGTTGATGATGGCCATCGTGATGAGCTGGCTGTCCATGCCATACTCACCAACTTCATCACTCCAGATGTTGAGATCAGCCAAATAGATTCTGAGGAGCTTGCTTGAGATACCAAGTATTTTGCCTGGAAGTACCCCTGCTTTCAGATTAAAGACGGAAGCGAGCAAAGGACTCACGAGGTGATTGGATACTGTATTATCAAGGTAGTGACTATTGAACCTGGGTATAACGAGGTCTACACCTTCTTTCTCTATCGGAATGATGAGACGACTTACCCATTCCGGTGCCAAGCCTTCAATTTCAGTTTTCACCTTCCTGCTATCAAGGTCGGGCTCGAATAAAGCTAAATCGGCGTTAAGCCTGTTCGCTATCTCTACTATTGCCTTAAGATTCGAAGCTTTGTCCCTCGCATTTTCATTCTTCATGAGGAATGCTATCATCTCTATTGCATGTCCCAGAGGTACTTCCTGAATAACGTCCAAAGCGTCCTTCCCTTCCGGCGTGCCAACGCACACAATAACGCATTTCTTGTCAGGGAAGAATTCTGAAAGCCCTTTTGCCGTGATTTTGCATACGTGCCCAATTGTATCGACTTCGTTTTGGAAGGGGATGCCCACCACAATGTTTGCATTTCCTATCCTCTCGGCTATCTCGAGGGGTTTACTAAGGGATTCCGCATAGGCTTTCTCAGCTAATGAGGTGCTCTTTTCAGTCTCTTTCAAGTCTACTCCTTGTCTCAATGGCGATGTATCTGGTAATGCCACTAACCTAATTGAAATGTTAGCAGTTATGCCGTCGCCTGTACAATATTGTTTCTGGTGGCCATTGTTACTCTCTTTTGTACCAGCAACCACGCTTCTCTTAACAAGCCAGAACGTTTATACTGAGAGGAGGCCGATTGGAGGCCAACTGACGGAGACGGCAAAATGAGAGTGATTATTGTTCATTTTCGCTCCGCTCCCGCCGGGGGACTGCAAAAACATCCAGTAAATGTTGACCCCCTCGACTCGGCGGGCACTGACGGCGTTTCCCTGGAGATAGCCAAACGCCAAGCTTCCCTCGAAGGGATGGGCCATAAGGTAGCGATTTGCTCAGCATACGATTGGGCAGACTTCGCGATACCGGCATTGGAGTTTGACTCTGAAGAAGTGATGCTGATGATGCGGAATTTATTCGGACCTGGGCTGGTGGACTTTGCTAGCGAGGCAGAGTTGAAAAGCGCATTTGATGCCTCCTTACTGGAGCTGAGGCAGGAATTGAGCAAGGTGATTACGGATTTCAAGCCAGACATACTATTTGTCCACAATATGTTATCTCTTCCTGTGCATCCCGTCGCGACTTTAGCTTTAACCGACCTGCTCAGAGAGACCCGCTTACCTTGCGCTGCGATCCACCATGACGTTCTAAGCGAAGGCGCCTACAAATTCACCCCGACATGCGATTTCGCTAAATCAATTTTTGAGGAATACTTTCCTCCAGTGTTACCTAATCTTAGACATTGGACGATCAACTCTCGCAATCAGATGGCTCTCAAGAATAAAGGCATCCAAGCCGAAGTGATCCATGATACCATGGATTTCAATCAAAAACTTGACACGGCAGAGCAAGCCAGGATTCGAGCCAATCTTCGTGGGAAATACAGTATCAAGCCAAATGACATCGTTCTCTTTGCCGGAGCCCGTATTGTGCCCAACAAGCAGACTGAATTGGCAGGGCACCTAACCGAAGTTTTGCAAAGGTTGCGTCAGGAGATAGTCGGGAAGAGGCTGTACACCGGCGAAGTGTTTTCTGACCTCAATCGAGTAGTGTTGGTTCTCGCAGGTCGACCGGAGCGGGCCTTTATGGACTATCAAAAGAAGGTGTTTGATCTATTCGACACATTGAAGATTGTCTGGAAATATATAGGTGGCGATGTTCGCCCGTATCGTTCTGAAGATGAAGGGCTCTATGCTCTGTATCCCGATCTCTATGCTATGGCCGACTTTGTCCTTTACCCAACGGGATGGGAAGGATTTGGAAACCAGCTTCTCGAGGCATTCGCCTCTGAGCTGCCCGTGGCAGTATTCGAGTATCCCGTTTTTAAGGAGGATATTGCCCCGAAGGGCGTTAAGGTCGTGTCTCTTGGAGACATACTGCTCCCAGAGAGAGACTACATGGGGCTTGTTCAAATTCCCGCGGAAGTGCTGACGCAAGCGGCCCGCGAGATAATGGCAATCCTTACGTGTCCTGAGAAGTTACCAGATATCACTGACCACAATATTATGGTAGGGAAGAGGTTCTTCAGCTTCGATGTGCTTCGAGCTCACCTAGATGAGGCACTAACTTGGGCCCTTCTAATCGAAGATCCAAAGGTTGATGAGATTCAACAGAACTTGGATAGTTAATAAGATTGGACGACTTGCAGAGACGGAGGACTCAACGAAACGTCAGAATATCACGGCTAAGGTGACAAACTGGACATTTGTGTCGCAACCGAGGGACACGTCGTTTGGAGTCTCAGTTCGCCTTCCGGTGGCTTCTTGCTACACAGGCTGGTAAAATATGAGGGTAACCACAACCTGTTCCTGAGCCTTTCCTTTGAGGATGAAATATGGTAAACAAGCATTACCAGATACGATTCGTCAAGACAATCGAGAATGACGGAAAGCTAATCACCTTTCCTAGACTTGGGCATCCTTACGAACACTATGATCAGCAGACTCTGAAAAGCTATCACTCATTGGATGAAGTTGTGGAACGGGCTATGGAATATAATCCTGATCTACCTCCACATGTAAAGGGTATGGTCATCGTAAGGTTTCAAGCTGGAGGAGCGCGGATCTCGGTCGGTAGGACGGTTAGCCCTTATGTTGGGGCAAATCCAAGAAAGAGGGGGACTACGGATTGGCTTCTGTTCATTGACTGTGAGGGAAAGCTGTTCAAAATAATTGAAGGTAGCCATAAGATACGCCAACAGCCTTGACGTTGATACAATCCGCTAGAAAGTGCAACGCGAGCCTAGACTACCTAGTACGGGATACCCGGCCACCAGCGCGCTACAAACTAATTTGTTAGGTGAAACAGTGCTATTCTTGTTGCATGCGGAGATGCCTGACTATATACTGGAAGTATAAAGAATCGGTGGATAACGGCTACCATGTTGAACCGACAGAATCTCAGCAACAGAATTGAAGTACTCAAAAGTAAGGGTGTAAAATCCGGCCGAGAGTATGTTCAATTAAAACCTAAACGTAATATTGAGATTGGACAATTAGTAAGCGCCGAATCCGAGATAGCGATTGCCGAATTGATTAGCGAACGTTTTTCTGATGAGATTGGCATTACCCTCCACCCTTGTTATCCTCCGCCTATTGACGTTGACATAGAGATTCGCGACCAAGGTGCCATATTTTCCGTTCAGGTTAAGACTTTTGAAATGATAACTTCGAGATACGGGAAGCGGATGTCCGAAGCTGTGAAGGACTGGGATACGACTTTACCTCAAGGAGAGAACGCTTACGTGGCGAGGCGGTACGTAGGGGCAGACCTAATCTCAGAAGCTATAAGACCGGTTAAGGGTGTTAATAGACTCGCTCGCGTTGGAGCTTTCCATTTTCATCCTTCAGTAGATGATTTGTGGCAAATGTGGCTCAAGATACAGGGCACGCTGGAAGAGGCACAGAAGCAATTGTGCTATGCTTCCGGAATTCGTGTAGTAGTCTATGACGTTCGTCGCTCATATATTGACGGCGAGACTCTTTATCTTGCGGTCAATGACCTGAAGCGAGCTGGCGCCTCCGAGACTTACGTGGAAGGGGTTGTTATTTTAATGTATGACTTTGAGGGAGAACCAAAAGCGCGACCAGTCCTCGCTCCTATATGGATTGCCTCAGGTTATGAAAGAGCGATGGCCCCTTTTAGGCCTCCTCACCCAATTCGCTTATTCCATGCACACCCTTTTGAGATGCCCATACATTATTATCATAACGCTGGTTGGCAAAACCTGTTCACGGTGGAGAAAGGAACAATCAAGATTGACGATGTCCCTTTTGGTCCGCTAATTTGAGAGTTTTTTGCTTTATTCATGGCCAAATGGATGAGTTAATGTTTACGACCCTGATTGGATTTTGACAAGAAGGTCGTTACTACTTGCAAGTGGGTTTCCTTATATGAACTGGCCGTCAGCATTGTCAACGAAGGATCGGCCACTACGCCAGATGACCTTGATGCCCAACGGCTCCAGCCATTTGACACCGTCTTGAGGGGGTTCCTCTGGAAGAAGGATAGCCTTATTAAGGTTTCCGAAATTTTCTCTCATTTGAAAAGCATAATCGAAAAGCTGTCCCGCGGCCAACAGTCTTCTCGTGGTTCTTCACGTTCGGTGATACCACCCAATACTGGGGTTGCCTAGCCATTTTTGGCCCTCCTCTTTTCCGCAAGGGGCCTTAACATTGCCCCTTGCCTGACTGGCGCTTATGCATAAAGTATACGGCTAAATATAACATCATGTCCGAGCGAGGGGCAAGATAGCTTAACAAACCTTACATCTTCGCTTCTTGCGGTATTTGGTCGAGTTGAACATTCCCGAGAAATGTTGGATAACAATCCGATGATCTGTGTGGCTCAGGCAAACAAAGTTAGGCCTTGCACTTGTCCTCCATAATTGCTTGGCCTATTTGACGCTTTGAATAGCAAGCATTAGAATTCACTGAAGAAGGACTGCAGGCATAGCGATATTTCCGGAGACTATCAGAGCCGCAATCTAGCCATTCGGAGTCCAGACATTGCATTGGCTTATTATGCGATGTCCTTGGGTTGAGGTGATTGTCGAGGGGGCTAGAAATGGTCGCAGGAGGAATACTGTAATGGAAGATCGTGACGTAACGTGGGCGCAGAACGTCGTTGACAGGTGGTCAGTAAAAAAGGCAGTGCCAGCGCCGAGGGTAACAACGATATCGACAAGCGAGGAAATTGCGCTGTCAGGATACCAGAACTCCACTATCATACTGAATGAAAAGGCCTGGGATAAACAGGAGCTGGTCGGGAAAATCCTCTTGCTGGCCGATGCGTTCAGTTACCATGCCCAGTGTGCCTCGGGCGCTGAACCTGACGATGAAAAGGCGAGCGAACTAGCCC
>JAUWYE010000037.1 GCA_030615965.1 Dehalococcoidia bacterium
GACTTGTCGGGGAGGCAGTCGCCGAGGGTGGGGTTGATGATTGGGACGAAGTTGTAACAAGGTAGCCGTAGCGGAAGCTGCGGCTGAATCACCTCCTTTCTAGGGAGAGAATGGGTGTTAAGCCTATAATCTCCTAGGTCGATCTCCGATTATTCGGAGTAGGTTCTCCTTCCTTCCGCTATCTAGGGGTTAAGGTATTTATATTTAGTATGGGCCATTAGCTCAGTTGGTTAGAGCGCAGTCCTGATAAGACTGAGGTCTGTGGTTCGAGCCCACAATGGCCCACCATAGATATGCGAAGATAGTGTTAGACCTCAATCATTGTGCCCCAGCTTCAAGCTGGGCAAAGCTGGGGCAGACCTCAGTCTTAGCAGCCCGCAAAAAATATATTTCGGCTGGCCCCGAAATAGAGATGGGGAAAAAGAAGTCCCAACTGTCCCTGTCTGCCTTGGTACAGGGGTTCGTCCTCACCTTGAAGACGGAGGGGAAGGCAGCCTCTACTGTCGAATTTCTCCAGGGTAACCTGCGTCGTTTCCTGTGGTATGCCAACCAGAAAGGGTGGCCTGATGATGTCCAGGCCATTGATGCTTGGAGAGTACGGGAATTTCTAGGCTATGCCGCTACGGCCTGCGGTCGCTGGGGCCTCACTGGCAATGGCTCCGAGTCCTGCCGGCAACCTTCCACTACTGGTGGCTGGCGCTACTATCGAACCCTTAGGCACTTGTTTAACTGGGCGATAGCAGAGGGATTAATAGAGGAAAGCCCTCTGGCCAACATTAAGATAAAGCCCCCCAAGGAGAAGCCAGTGGAGCCCTACACTCAAGAGGAGTTGAGGAAGCTGGTCGCTGTTTGCGACCATGACTTTGCCGACGGGGACTGTTTCCTTGGCTCCCGAAACAAGGCCATCATTCTCCTCTTCGTGGACACGGGGCTAAGGCGTGGAGAGATGGCTGACTTGAAGTTATCTGATACGCACCTTGAGAAAGGTAGAATAGTGCTTGTCGGCAAGGGTGGTTGGCAGCGGGCGGTGGCGTTCAACTCTGGGGCAAAAAAGGCGGTCTGGCGCTACATGCTGCATCGTCCCAATAATGGCCAGCCATGGCTGTGGCTTACGGAGGAGGGCGGAAGGCTTACGTGGAAAGGAATCGATAGTGCTTTCTCGCGAATCAAGGCTCGCGCTGGCGTCAGTGGAGCGGGCGGTGTCCATAAGCTCCGCCACACCTTTGCCATAAACGCTCTCCGAGGGCTTAAGGACCCCTTTCTGCTCCAGCTTCTGCTAGGGCACAAGTCATTGGAGATGACCCGGAGATACACGCAGGCGCTAAAAGTAACCGAGGCCTTGGAGGCTATGGGTAAGGCGAGCCCGGTGGATCGTCTCGGCCTCGGCTAGTCTGGCAGGTTGGCGCAACTACTGGGGCTAAGTCAAAGCCATCGCCGAAATACGAATTGGGGGAAGAAAACAAGGTGTTACAAGCTAACCGACGGGAGCGTGCGGAAGAGATGCTCGCCTTTGTGGTAGCGCTACCACAGGCTTATAAGCGCCATGCATGGAATCGAGTGCCACGAGTTGAGAAGACGTCCATAAAGATTCTTGTCAATGGCAACCGCTATACGGAAATGGGGAGGCATGAACGGGAGCCTCCCGATGCACAACTTATAGTCCTCCCAGCATGCGGTCGGCTGTACCAAGCCTATGTGGAGGCAGAAACTGGGATGTCAACTATCGTAGAGGAGGCAGCACGCACTGGGAAAAATCCTGTGGAAGAGGTAGGACGCCTTATCGAGGATGCCAGAGATGAGGTTCGGTGGCAGCCCATAGAAGTGGGCACTGCTCTATTGCAATTCCTGCACATTGGAAACTTGTTCGAAGTAGGCCGCGAAGTTCTTGGGGCTCCGGTGATAGAGGGTCAACGTATACTTTTAGGACTAGATGACTCAGTTGATTCCAAGCGGGTGTCTCAGCATTTTCGTCGATTCACTCAGACTTGGGCCAGTATCATCCTCGAGATAAGCTTTGGCGGTCATTTGCCAGAGGGCCAACTAGAACAGCTAGTCATCCGAATAGCCAAGAGGGCAAGGAGAGACTTCATGAGAGACTGCTTGTCAGTTGCAGGCGAATGTGAAAATGCCTACATTTCGAATGGTGCACGGCGGCGAAGGCTGAGAGATGTGCTGTCTCGCAGCCTCCTGCATCACTTTGGGGTGATCTGGGAATACCGAATCACTTTGGGTGGCAGAGATTTACGATACCCGCATCAAGGATTTGAGCGTTATGACAATGTGCTTCGATATATTGTCACCGACGTGAGCATCCGCGGCGGCAGGCTTAAGCAACGAGCCGAACACCTAGGAGTGCCAATTCAAGATGTTTACGATTATGTTCGGCGCGAGAAATACCGACGAAAAAGGCAAAAGTTTTGAGCCAGCACATTTTCGCTAAAATAGAGGGGTTCATTTGATATAATAGAAGTGCAATAAGAAGAAATCACCTGCTTTCAAAGCCCTTGGGCTTTTCGTCCAAGGGCTTTTGCTTTGGTGGGAGTCGCCTCACAATAAAAGAGGACGTATGGAAAGTTGGAAGATGGCACATAAAGGAAAGACTAGACTGGTTCTTGTCTATGAGTGGGCTGGGGCGGATGTACCCATCGGCGAAACTCGTGATCCTGACCTTTTGGTACAAGTCGGCGAGCGCATCCTAGAGGATGCAGAGGCACGGCTGGAGCTCGTGAAGGGTCTTGATCCTGTACTTGCAATAGAGACTCAGTCTGAGCTTATGAGGAAACGCCGCAGCTTAACTCTAGTGCTACCTTGTAGCCCTAACGGTAAGAGGTCAGTAGTTAGAAAGGGTGCTACAGCGAGATGTCAGGAACAGGCGATGGCAACTTGACGGTCGGCGAGGCAGGGGCTCGAGGCGGTAGGAAAACCGCACAATTGCACCCTAGCCACCACCGTAAGATAGGAGAGAAGGGTGGGAAAAAGACGAAGTCCCTATACGGGCATTTATATAGGACCTGGGGGCGACAGGGAGGCAGACCTCGAAAGAAAACCTTAAGTGAGGTAGAGGAGGAGCCTCATGAAAAGGAGGTATGGGGCCAGCCGGCTCCTCCTCTACTGCCACCATTATAACAAATATAACATGCAGGGTGACATCGCTAACAACCCACAGACGTTAGATGATGGAAATGCAAAGATCGACAAAATAGCACTTTTGTTTCTGCCGTAGGAAGGCGAAAATATTGCTGTGCTCAGTTAAGGTTTAAGAGGTCAAGGCCAAAAAAACAAATGCCCGGCTTGGCAGGCTCGGGGCAAAAGTTGAGGAGAATGAGACGGTTACGGTATGTCTAAAACTGTGGTTTCAGGACCTATCAGCTAAAAAATAAGCGTCAAAAGAAAGAAAAGGTAAAATGGCAAAGGTTACTTCGAACTACCTTGAGCTCGAGCAGATAGAGAAGCTGATTGACATTTGCACTAATCCTCGGGACAGGGCTTTTTTTACTCTTTTAGCAAAAACGGGCATCCGTATTTCTGAAGCTATCCAGCTTAAGACAAGTGATATTGACTTTGTGAGAGGAATACTGACAATCGTGCACCTCAAGGAGAAGTCAAGACTGAAATGCCCGCACTGTGGGGAGAGCTTGGGCAAGAGGCATCTCTTCTGCCCAAGTTGTGGAAGCAAAGTAGACAAAGCCATACGGGAAAAGGTTGAACAGAGGCGGCAGAGGATAATCCCAGTGGACTCTACAACTCTGGCTTCGCTTCAAAATTACCTTGAGTGTCGTCGTCCGTTTCCATATTGTGGGCCATTGGTGTTCCCATTTACTCGTCAACGTGGTTGGCAACTGGTTGAAAAACTCGGCCGGCGTGCAGGGATAAAGGGACTCCATCCCCACAGTCTACGTCATTTGCTGGCTACAACATGGGTAGGTAAAGGTCTTGATGTAAAGAAACTCCAGTTGTTACTTGGCCATGCAAATATAGGCACTACCATGGGGTATGTTGATTCTAATTTTGAGCAACTGAGATCCGAATACGAGAAGCTATGGAAAATCAAAGAAGATGAAACAGAGACCAAGAATTAGGAAAGAGCCAACTCGGGAGCGGAAAGTCAAGAATCCACCACAAATAACTGGCTTCTGGGGGCGGGGAGCCAGCCTGTATCGCCCTGGCCTGTTTACAAAAAAGTATTTTGGAAAGCACGGTGAGGCCTGCGCTGCCGACATATACTATGCGCTAAGCCAGGAAATAGAGCGCTTAAACAAAGAACGAATTGAGATAGGCGAAAAGCCCTTTGAAAGACCGAACTACTCCAGTTTCTCAAGGTATTTTCATTGGTTCCTCATATTGAAACTTATAGAGCGCACTGATAAGCGAGAGCGTGCAATTTACGATTTCTTGCAAAAGCGAGTGTTCTACAAGTTGACTGCCGAAGGTAAGGCTGAAGTGACTGCCTGGGAGGACCCGATTTCAGTAAGACATCCAGAGTTTCGCTAAACAATCTGATAGCAACAAGGTAGTCTCTTTACAGAACAGTATTTTGAAAAGCGTGGTGAGGTTTACTCTGCTACATCCTGCCTAGCTCACACAAGATGGCTTTTCGTTATATTGTATCTAGCAAAGACAGCAATCAATAGAGTGGTGGCTACAAGCACAATTGCAATCTCTATTCTTGATAAATTGACAGCCTCGAGTACGGGGTGTAGTCTAAACCTGTGAGGATGATAAAGTATTTGGCGGAAGAGGGATTGAGTTGCCATGCCCTTGAGCTTGCTTGCGCGTAATCAGATTGTTTGGTAGGTATAAGGTGTTACGAAGCTGGTTAGATCTTAAGTCTACAAGTAGTTCGTATCCAAACCCTAACGGATACGGGTTCGTCGCTGTAGCAGAGCAAAGCCCACTCGATTTGGAATCAGCTAGACGTGCAATCCGCGAGTGGATTCGACACTGCTATTGCCCCTCCGACTATGTGCTACAGCGGTTAACGGAAGGTGCCTTCGATTCACCTGAACAACTGTACCAACAAGAAAAATTCCCGCAACACTGGAACAATAAGGCTGCTGACTTAGGTGAAGCCATTGGGCATTTTCTACTTGAAAGTCACCCGAATTTCGGCTTTTGGTTACCTGTTTTGCGTCTGAGGGAAAAACCAGATCCTGAAGGTTCCATGCGAGGTTTCGATCTTCTTGGATTCCAACTAGAAGAGCAGTCAGGAGCAAACGTACTCTGTATAGGGGAGGTTCGATTGCGTACGACACGCAAAAGGAGTGCTATGGTAGACGGGCACGCTACACTAGCAAGCTACAATCGCAAGCGAGAGATCATTCAAATTGGACGTATTGCCCAATGGCTGTTTGAGCAAAGCAGGGCAGATGAGGGAAACAAACTAGCCAGATTTGGCGACTCTTGGGCTCAAGAGCCTTTTGAGCGCCAACATACGTTTATTGGTATCTTCGATGAAAGTCTGCGAATAGATGACATGATTAACAAGATGAATGAGGTCACAAATATCCTTAGCACATTCGTTGCTTGTATAGTCGCTGTTGTAAACCTTCATCAGAGGATTCAGGAGGCGTACGAGCCGTGATTGAGTCACGTACGGAATGGTGGGAGCGTGCCTTAGCTGCACTTCAAGCGGGGCGATTTAATTACGAACTTCGACAGCTTCATGGCGTTTCAAACCTAGCCGATTATGCTGAAAATCCTCAAGACGCCCGCAAAGCTGCTCGGTTCACGTATGATCCTAACAAACTCTACGAAACTGCAATCCAGATTTTTACGGCAGCAAGTATTGAAGTCTCTGCCGGGGCTTCGATATTAGATAGTAATATCCGCGAAGCACTGCGCACAACTGGCCGACTGTTATACTTTTTGTACAAAGGGGAAAGTGATAAGTTCGCTGGCGAGGATCTCCTGCTTGAATCAGCAATAGCTTTCGAACTTGCAGGCAATATGGCAAATAGTGTGGTAGCGCTAATGCTACGTGATGAGCAGCAGGGGGAACCTACTGTAGTTGATGAACATAGCCTTGACCTGCCTCTCTACCTCTTACTCATGCGACGTATCAACGAACTACATCAACTGATCGCGGTCTGGCAACAGTCTGCACCCGATCGTCAGCGCATCGTCACGTTTCCAGAGTCGTGCCTACGTGCGCTTTCAAGGTTGAGCAGTTTCCTGGTCAATGGAGAACCCGCTATCTTTCAAGAGGTACTTGAATCAGTTCGAGACTGCGCAGGTACTGAACTTAGAACGGGAGCAATTCATGACTGGTATCTTGCCCGTGGTTTTGACCTAACAATACAACGCCTGCAGAATACCAGTACATGGTTGGTGCTGCAACAAAAACTTGGCATTCTATCTCCACTATGGCGAGCATATATACGTGGGCTTGCCCTAGGCATGGTTGATACTGTGTATAGTCGAGTTTTAAGTAAGAATATTCGAGGCAGATCTGTTATTGACCTATGGCCCTCTCAGATTGAAGCTCTTGACCGTGGTTTGTTGAGTGACAAAGGTAGAGATTGGGTTGTCAAAATGCCTACTTCAGCCGGCAAGACCCGCATTGCTGAATTCAGCATTGTGGAAACACTGTCAGATCGACCTCGTTCTACCTGTGTATACGTAGTACCCTTTATCGCTCTAGCGAACGAAGTAAGGAATACTCTGCGTGGCTCGCTTGGTAGAATAGGATTGAGGGTGGGAGACCTTTTTCAGGGAGAGTACGAACTAACCGAGCTTGATAGGAACCTACTGGAAATCAATAATGTTATCATTTGTACTCCAGAAAAACTGGACCTCATGTTACGGCGGAGCCCTGACTTCTTGTCACGTGTAGGTTTGTTCATATTTGATGAGGGCCACATGATTGACCAGACAGCAAGGGGTGTCCGCTACGAATTCCTTATTGACAGGCTGCGCAGATATAGACAGCGAACAGGTGCAAATTTCGCGCTGCTAGTAATGTCAGCGGTAATTCCCAATGCAGAAGACCTTGCAATTTGGGTCTCTGGTTCGGACGAAGGATTGCTTGAGACCGAATGGAAGCCTACGGAAATACGTTACGGGGTCTTTCATTGGATGGGCAATACTGGTGTTATACGTTACCCGGACGAAGAGCAACGAGATGAACAATACTATGTTCCTCGAGTAATCGAAAGGAAGCGGGTAGGCAACAGGTACTATCCGGGTCCGAAGTACGAGATTTGTGCCGAACTTGGAAGAGCACTTGTGAAGGCAGGTCCGGTTGTCATCTTTGCTGCCAACAAACCAAACGTACAAAGGGTGGTAAACGCTATCCATGCAGCCTTGGAAAACACAGATACATCACTACCAATCCCGGATGATGACAATCACAGACTTCGCTTGAGCGAAGCCCTTCAGGTGTGTGGAGACTACTTGGGTGATGAGCATGATCTTGTTAGAGCACTCAAATCGGGATTCGCTTATCATACTGGTGACGTGCCTCAGGCAGTTCGAGTGCAGATCGAGAAGCTTTACAGTGGGGGAACCATTAAACTTCTAGTCTGCACTAATACTCTTGCACAAGGTGTAAATCTACCTATCAAAAGTATGATCGTTCACTCAATATTTCGTGCGGGACCTGGGACACGGCTCTCCTCCCGTGACTTTGTGAACATGACTGGTCGCGTAGCAAGAGCACTCCAACAGCTTGAAGGACAGGTTATCTTTGTTCACCGTGACCATACGCAGACCTACCTACTACAAGAGCGTGCCATCCAAGATCAGCAAACAATTGAAGGGTTGGTTATTAGCTCCATCATGCTCCTTTACGCACACCTGGCACAAAAGCATGGGGAATTAGTTGCTGATGATAGTAGCCGTGAAATTCTTAAGAACATTGCTTCGTCTCGTGGCTTAGAGGAAGAAGAGCAAGTGTTAGAGGGCCTTACAGCGCTTGATGGCCAACTACTAGGCTTGTTGGTTGAGGAAGAATTAGAAGCGGGGGCGATAGATGCCTCAGCAGTCCTCGCAGGGTCGCTCTTTGACATTCAGTCAAAAAAGTATGGTGTTGGCTCCGGGCCTATTTATGCCGACTTATCCAGAAAGATAACAGATATTGCAGCGTCGCTAGAGGATCCTGAGATGCGTCAGCGATTTTTCCAAACAGGTCTGCGACAAGAAAGCTGCTCAGCTCTCCAGGATGCCTCGGCCCAGGTAGTTCAGGAGTTGCAGAATGCACCTAGCGAAATCGAGCAGGCCGAAGATGTGATCCGTACGATATTTGATGCAGCGATAGTGGCGGACGAAACAAGACCAAGGAAAAAATCGGAGGAGATTGGAGACTTATTCACACCGTTTTGGGCGTGGCTTAATGGTGTCCCTGTGCGCAAAATTGAACGGCCAGCAGATGTTAGCCCAGAGGTTCTCTCCATGACGATCGAAGATCTTTTTGTGAGAAAGGTGCCGTGGGGTATTGGCTCTCTCTATATTGTAGCTGCTCAAGAGATTGAAGACCGCTGTGGTACACTACCCGAGTACCTGAGGTTTCTACCCGCTCTATCTCGGTACGGAGTGCCTACCCCTGTAGGGGCAATATTTCGAGCTGTTGGAATATCAGACAGGACTTCAGCAATCAGACTAGCTCAAGCATACTCTTCAGACCACGATGTAGTTAACCTTACAGAAACTCTTGACTGGCTGGCTGAACTTCGTCTCGAGCAACTAGTCACTATCCTAGACGACACTCAGAGAGCTGGTAGAGTGTTTGAAGAGATTCAGGAGGCCCAACTTGGCAACCCAGGTGCCGAAAGGTTCCGCAGAGGTGGGTGGGATGATGTCGAAGTCCGTGGTCTTCAATATCATACTGACTTGAATACTGTTAAATCGATTGTTGCTGGTGAACAGCTAATCTTGAACCGCGAGCTTGACAATCCGTATGACCCAAATGCCATCCAAGTTTTGATACCTGCTAAGCGAGAAATGATAGGGTACTTGGATCGCGACTACGCACGCATTATTGCCCCAGCCTTTGATGAAGGTGTGAAATTTGTGGCAGCAGTCGCGAGACTAATCCCACAATCTCGGACTTATCCACTAGGACGCCTGTACGTGCGAGTGGCAGAAGAATAGTAATAACGGTATTTCTTTTAGGTGACCAGTAGAAATAGCTGTTCTCCTGTCTTCTACTGGAATCCACAAATCGTTCAAGAAATACGGCAGCTTGTTCAAATTGGCCTGCTGGATCTTACATGGGCTCATTGCATCCATGCAGTCATGGAAGGGAGCATACGTAAAAAGACATGTGCAGCTCATCAACGGAAGTTGGCATTCTTCGCAGAACCACCAGAGCCATACATTGAAATATCTACTGAGAATCAAGTAGCAGTTGCTGAACTGGTGTCATTACCTCACCAGTTTCAGCAGCGTGGCGTGCTTTGAGTCTGATAACCTCGTCTAGTGGCATTTGCCCATCAACAACAAAGTATAGATCCTGACCACTCATTGCTATAAGATTAGTGGGTCGACCACGAGAAAAAGCAGCAAGGCCCTCCTGAGTGAACCCACTAACACTGATAAAGATACCTCTCGACCATGTTGCCTTCCCCTCTACTTTTCCTCGGAAGACCAACAGGTCCTCTTGACCAACTGGCTTTACCTGAAACTTCGCCTCTACAAGATACGTTTGATTTTCGAAATCCAGACTTCCATCAATCTGCTCACCCTGTAGGCGGAATGATCGCCGAGGCTGAAGGCCAAACAGGTCGAAAAGCTGATTGAGGAAGTGTTCAAATTCAAATCCTTTGTGCTCTCGCGGAACGTTTTCAAGCGACAAAAAGATATCACGCAACTCTTTCAAGCGTTCAGGGATAATCTTCCTGCTGGTCTCAACTTGCTCCTTCGATTCTCTTGGTAGAGATGTTAAAAACGATTCCTCCCAGAGTTCTGGTATTTTGAATCCAACCTCAAATATTAGTTCGTTAAGCTTCTGGATATCCTCCCTAGTAATGGGATTCCCTTTACTACCACGATATCTTATACCTCTCCGTACAATCTCGAGTATAAGTGGACAGAACCTCTCCCTTCTGAGACCCAGGGTGTTTTCCAGAAGAGCGTTGATGGCGGGCTGCTTACTTCGACCTTGCCAAAACCTTTCAAGCCCGAGCTCACGAGCGATACCTGCGAAAGAAATCTTCTGTTCCGCAAATGGATGGGCTTTCCCTGGCAGGAATGAATAAAGAAACCTACTAATTTCTGCTAACGTCCTGATTTCTTCTAATGATAGGCTCATCCTATTTCCAGCCTGCCGTTTTTGACGCCATTGCCGCTCATTTATTGACGACATAGAACAACTCCTTTTCCCAGCGACACCTTAAACGTAGACTACGAAGTCAAACCCGCATTCTATGTAAATTATAATATGCGGGCTAGCCTTATGGCTACATTATGAGATAAGGGTACCGAGGCCACATCGTAATAAGAGAATAATTGGTCGGCTCGGCAAGAGCAGGTTGAGTTCCAACCAAAGTTTGAATTGCTCCCTCATTGCACAATGTGACGAAAAGTTCAATATCTATAAGCAAAGCCTTTGATTTTACCGATTCTAATTTTTAATTAGATCCAATCTTTACCCAGCAACTCGGCTTGCTCCAAGACTGTTAATGTAGCCTTCTCCTGCTTATCTGGTGGGTATCCGTACTTACGTAGTAGTCGCCTAACAGTTGTCCGCAACTTAGCACGAGCACTTTCCCTAACCGTCCAGTCGATAGTAACATTACGCCGCACCGTTTTCACTAGTTCACGGGCTATGGTTCTCAAGGTTTCATCACCCAGTACCTTCACCGCACTATCATTGACTTCGAGAGCGTCGTAAAAAGCCTCCTCCTCTTCTGTCAGCCCCAGTTTCTCGCCACGAGATTTGGCCTCACGCATCTCCTTAGCTAATCCGATAAGCTCCATAATAACCTGGGCAGCCTCAATGGTACGGTTCTGGTATCGGCGGATGGTTCTTTCAAGCATCTCAGCAAACGACCTGGACTGGACGAGATTCCTCCTGGCCCGCGCCTTAATCTCATCATTAAGGAGCTTCTGCAACACCTCAAGAGCCAAATTACGGTGCGGCATTCCTTGGATCTCGTAAAGAAACTCATCGGATAGGATCGAGATGTCAGGTTTTTTAAGGCCGGCGGCACTGAATATATCAACCACTTCATCAGACGATACGGCCTTGGACACGATTTGGCGAACAGCCAAATCCAGTTCCTCCTCAGGCTTGCCAGGTATTCGTGTGTTCTTAGCTATGGCCGATCTGATAGCCTGGAAAAAGCCGACGTCATCCTTGATTCTCAATGCATCACTGTGTGGGACAGACAGGGCGAATGCCTTCGATAGTTCAGTCACAGCTTGCAGCAATCGTGCCTTTCCATCCTCCTGTCTCAAGATATGCTCCATGGCGCTCGGAATAACCTTCAATCGCTCAGCAGAGGTGCCAGTGATGAACTTGGAGTAGTCAAAGCCATGAAACATAGCAGATACGACCTCATATTTCTCTAGCATGATTGCTACGGCCTCTTCCTGAGGGATGCCCGTCTCACCACGCGAACCTTCCGTATAATCCGCCAACGCCTTCTTTAGCTCATCCGCTATTCCAAGATAGTCGACTACCAGACCGCCAGGTTTATCTCGGAAAACGCGGTTGACGCGGGCTATAGCCTGCATCAGGCCGTGACCACGCATGGGTTTATCAATATACATAGTGTGCAGGCAGGGAGCGTCAAAGCCGGTAAGCCACATATCACGGACGATAACCAATTTCATTAGGTCTGAGGGGTCTTTCATTCGCTTTTTGATAGCCTCACGGCGAAGTTTGTTACGTATATGATGCTGAAAGTTTGTGGGGTCGCTCGCTGAACCAGTCATAATCACTTTGATAGCACCCTTCTCGTCATGTTGATGGTGCCAGGAGGGACAGAGCTTAATGATGGCATCGTAGAGGTCTACGCAGATACGACGGCTCATACAGACTATCATCCCTTTACCATCCATTACCTCCAGGCGCTGCTCAAAATGATTTACAATGTCTCTTGCCACAAGGTTTATCCGCTTCTCCGTGCCAACCATTGCTTCCAGCCGTGCCCACTTGGTCTTGAGCTTCTCTCTGATACTCTCCTCCTCGCTTTCGGTTACCTCCTCAAATTCAGGGTCTATATGAGGTCTTTCGTCCTCTTTCAGTTCCAGTTTTGCCAAGCGACCCTCGTAGAAGATGCGAACGGTAGCGCCATCAGCCACTGCCTGCTGTATATCGTAGATGCTAATGTAATCTCCGAACACTGCCGGAGTACTTCTGTCTGCTTTTTCTATGGGTGTTCCGGTGAACCCTATGAATGAAGCGTTGGGCAGAGCATCGCGCATATTTCGGGCTAATCCGTCAATAAAGTCATATTGACTGCGATGCGCCTCGTCAGCAATAACCACAATATTACGTCTGTCCGAAAGCAGCGGAAATCTATCCCCCTCTTCTGGCATGAATTTCTGAATAGTTGTAAATATGATGCCCCCGGAAGCTACTTTTAACAGTCTTCTCAAATGTTCCCGGCTCTCGGCTTGCTCAGGCTTTTGCCTAAGGAGGTCCTGGGCTACCGCAAAGTTATCAAACAGTTGCTGGTCAAGGTCATTCCTGTCAGTAAGCAATACTAGCGTAGGATTCGCCATGATTGGATGAAGGATTATCTTACCAGCATAAAATACCATGGTGAGACTCTTACCCGCCCCCTGCGTGTGCCACACCACACCAACGCGCCTGTCTCCTTCAGGTGAAATGGCCTTCACTGTAGCGTCTACCGCTGCATTAACAGCGTGATACTGATGGTAGGCTGCCATCTTCTTAGCTATATTAGAACCGTCTACCTCGAAAAGGATGAAGTGACGTACCAAGTCGAGGAAGTGACTCTTCTCGAATATACCGTTGAGCAGTACCTCCAGTTCTGGGGTATCTTTTTGTGCAACAGTTACCCCCTCGCTTGTGCGCCAGGGCAGGAACCACTCCCAGGCAGATGTCAGCATTCCCACCCGGGCCTCAGTACCGTCGCTAATGACTAGTAGTTCGTTGTATGGAAAAAGGGTGGGTATATCCATCTTGTAGGTCTGAAACTGGTTGTAAGCTGCCTTTATCGTG
>JAUWYE010000116.1 GCA_030615965.1 Dehalococcoidia bacterium
TTCACGCCCAATGAGCCGCCCCTTCATCTCGTCACTAGGGAGGGGAACAGCAGATATTGTAGTTTCCGAAACAACATCAGTAGCACACCTTTGAATAGCTGTGGCCAGAATATCCCGAACCCTTTCATCAGCCTCTTCCTTTATTTGCGCCTCCCACACCCTAACTTGTTGCGAGGCCTCCTCTTCAACCTCTTGTTTTAGCTCTTGAAACAAGAGAGTTTTTGCTTCTTCACTAGATGTGCCAGAGATGGATTCTAACTTTGCCAGCTGATTTTCTCTTATTGTCTGAAGTTCAGCTGTTGTCCTCTCAATATCTTTTTTCCTGCTATCTAAATCACGCTCACGCCGCTCTACAGCCTCTAACTTCCGCTCCAGCGCCTCTTCTTTCTGGTTAACACGCTGTTCTATTCGTTGTATTTCAAGGCGACGTTCCTTGCTTTCCGCCTCGGCAGCGTTGCCAACCTTGATAGCTTCTTCTCTAGCTGCACGGAGTAGCTCATCATACTTGGTTGTTGCCTCATCTAATAAGTTCTGTGCCTCTTTTCTTGTTTTTTGAATCTCCCGGTTGGCTACTATCTGCCTGACAAAGTACCCAATAAGGATGCCCAAGACAAGAGCAAGGCCACCTATCATGAATGTATAGTCCATCTTTCCTCTTTATTTCGTTGTTATAGTAAACACAAAACATTGCGTATTAATAATAACCTTTTATTGGGTTGGCGTCAACTAACTGTGCTGGCAAGCAATCCCTTGACCCATTTGCCTTGCATCTCTTAGCGCACTGGGAGAGGTGCTATATTACCGTTGTACATAACTCGGGATTGTGCAATTTACTCACTCCAACGCTGATATAGATTGATTCTTATCGAACTAGTGTCTGTCGCTTCAAATCCTGTATATTACTGTTGTGGAAGCCATGAATGAAGAACTAATCGCTCCCTGTGGGATGAACTGTGAAATATGCAGTGGGTATCTTGCCTATCATCATGATGTTAAAAGCAAGGGAATCAGAATGCCTTATTGCACAGGGTGCAGGCCACGGGATAAGAAGTGCGCTTTCTTGAAGAAAAGATGCGAACTACTGATGTCTAATAAGGTAAGATATTGCTATGAATGTAGCAGTTTTCCCTGCGAAGGGTTAAAGCATCTTGATAACCGCTACAGAACATATTTCAAGATGAGCATGATTGAGAACCTCAAATACATAAAGAATATTGGCATAAAGCCATTTCTAGAGAAACAAGAGGAGAAATGGAAGTGCCCCGAATGTGGCGAGGTGATATGCTGTCATAACGGTTTGTGCTTTAATTGCGGTCTTGATAGACTGCGTCAAAAGAAGCAAAAATACCGGTGGGAGGATAAATGAGAAAATCCTGGCAGGAGAAATTGAAGGACAAACCCTCTCTTCCTAAGGTGCTCAGGCTGGAGAAAGGGTTTCCCTGTTACAATGCCGTGCACAAGATGGGTGCCGAAGTTGGTGAAGAGATAGTACTGGTAAACCCGTCTGAAGTATTGGCAATCATGAAGCAGGTACCAAAAGGAAGGCTCATCACTATTGTCGAAGTATGCAGGCAAATAGCTAGGAATCACGATGTAAAAGCTTGCTGCTCTTTAACCACCGGGATTTTCATCATGACGGCGGCCAATGCGGTAGAAGAAGCAAGCAAGGAGGACAAGTCATTAGACATACCGTACTGGCGGACGCTCAAAGCAGCTGGTTTTTTGAATGAAAAATACCCCGGTGGACAAGAAGTGCATAAGAGGCTACTTGAGGGAGAAAATTTCAGGGTCATTGCTCGGGGCAAGAAGTACCAAGTTGTCGATTACGAAAAACACCTGATGAAGCTAACATGAGATTGTTGAAGTTCAAAATAGCGCACCTTGTACATAACAGATTTGCATTCTTACACACTCACTCACAGCGTTCAATTTACCTGGGTTGCTAGTCACAGTGGTATTTCGACACTGGGTCTTCTTCGATGTAAAATACCTCCTATATGAGCACAAAGAGGCCGGTAAAGCTGAATACAGTCTATTGGGGCCTTCTTCTTTTTGTCGTCGCTCAAGTGCTCATCCTTCTTGTTACTCCCCGTATAGACCCATTCCTGGATGAAAAGGGTATAGATATACCGAGCCAGCCATCCGCGCCGATATCTTGGTGGCCCGGGGAAGTGACATTACCCGATGGAGAGGTTATCGAGGTACCAGCCCATTCAGCGTTAGGACCGATTTTAATCTATATTCTTGTGGCAGCGGCCGTGCTTGGACTTACGCTCTCCAAGATTCCACTTGCAGCTTTAAAGGTTATTCTTAGACTCTTGTTTGCCCTTCTGTTTAGTTGGGGCGCATTCATCGCAACTGTCTTTTACTTGCCCCTTCCACTAGCCGTCGCCATCGCTGTCGTGTTTGGAACATTTTGGTTCTTGATACCACTTGTCTGGTTACATAACTTGGTATTGATTCTGGCGGTTAGTAGTCTAGGAGCAGTTTTCGGTCGCTTTATTACGCCGTGGACCGCGATGGCTATTATTTTGGCACTCGCCATCTATGACTTTCTGGCGGTTCGTTTCAAATTTATGCTCTGGATGGCAGACAGGCTATCGCAAATAAATGCCTTGCCTGCGCTAATCATTCCCAAAAACTATTCTGAGTGGAACTCAAACTTGAAAAAACGTGGAGAGAAGGTAATAGAGGTGAATCCCTCCGATAGGGAATACTCCATACTGGGCGGTGGCGACATTGCCTTCCCTTGTCTGCTTACAGCCTCCGTTTATTTTGCCCAAGGTCTAGCTCCAGCGGCTATTATTGCAGTACTCGGATTACTGGGATTAGTTAGCGTCTATGCGATTCAAGCGAGATTTTTAAAAGGGAAGCCGATGCCGGCTCTGCCACCTATCGCTGCCTTTACATTGGCTGGATTATTGATTATCTCGTGACACAACATTATAGCGGTTTGTTTAGCAAGAAGGTGAAATGTTGGGATACATGACGTTCTACCTTTCTGTTCAGTCCAGAGAGCTTGCGCGTCCATGGGCATTGCATATTCCGCCTTAGATTGTCTGCCACGAATGTAAATGATAGTAGATTTTGCAACAAGAACTATAAGAAGGATCTTGGTTGGCAAGGAACAGAGGTTTGTTTTTACCAGGAAAGAGAATATAGCTATCCCTCCACTTAGTCAGATTGATTTATATATTCATATCCCTTTTTGCAGAAACAAGTGCCCCTATTGTCCTTACAATCGAATAGATTATGATGTGAATCTGGTTGGTCCCTATACAAGAGCAGTATTAAGTGAGATTGAGCAATACTTTTTGAGGCTGGGGAAAATTAAAATTTCATCGATTTATATCGGCGGTGGCACACCGACAACTGTGATTGATGAACTGGGAGTAATTATAAAGTCGATAAGGGAAAAATTTGCCATCACTGGTGATATTTGTATTGAGACAACTGCCGGCGACTTGAATGAAGATATTATACGAAAGTTAAAGGACTTTGGAGTGGATTTGATTAGCATTGGGGTACAGAGTTTTGACGACGCGTTTCTAAAGATTCTGGGCAGAAATTATGATGCAGCCAAAGCCTGTTCTGCGGTAAATATTGCTTTATCTTCAAATTTTAGGTCGGTGAATATTGATTTGATGTTTGCCTTGCCGGGACAAAATATTGCGAATGTGTTGGACGACTTGAATGAGGCGTTAAAAATAGGAGCAAACCAGGTAACGACCTATCCCTTGTTTACTTTCCCCTATTCCTCGGTTGGCCGATACTTGAAAATAAGAAAGGTGAAGATGCCCGGTATATTTAGACTAAGGAAGATGTATAAGGAAATCCACAACTTCTTTAAACAAAACGGGTACCAGCGGGTTTCCGTTTGGGGGTTTAAGAAAGGTGGCTCGCCAAGGTTTTCCTCGGTTACCAGAGACACCTATATTGGTATTGGTGCTGGAGCAGGCTCAAGGCTGCCTGATGTTTTCTATCTAAATACCTTTTCGGTAAAGGATTATATAGAGGCTACTTTGACTGGGAGACTGCCTATAGCATTAGCAATGGATATGACCCCAAAATTAATAAAGTACTACTGGCTCTATTGGCGATTCTACGATACCTATATAGATAGCCAGCAACTCTGTGAAAAATTTGGGAAAGATGTCAAATTGAAGGTCATGTTTAGCCTTGCCAAATTACTGGGTTTGGCAAAAGAAAATGGGAATCAAATTGAGCTAACTGAAAGAGGTGCTTTTTATATCCATTTGCTTCAGAATCATTTTATCTTGAATTATATTGATAGAGTTTGGTCTGCGGCTATGAAGGAATCCTGGCCTGACAAAATAGAAATATGACCCGAACTTTCGAAAAGGAATTGCCGTCGCGCTACAACCCAATATGCAAAAAACGACCTAGCTGAGTCACAATAGGGCGAAATGTTACCCAGTCTTTAATCAACACCGCTTGCCTTTCCGAAGTTGTAACTACAAGCCGCATGCTCAAAAAGCAAAGCGATAAAGCTAACTTCATGAAGGGCTGTCAGACCATGTATTGGAGAGACGACCCCGAGGGGATTTGAACCCCTGATCTCCACCGTGACAGGGTGGCATGTTAAACCGCTACACCACGGGGCCTCGTAAGGAATCTATTA
This sequence comes from Dehalococcoidia bacterium, assembly GCA_030615965.1. GTDB lineage: Bacteria > Chloroflexota > Dehalococcoidia > GIF9 > AB-539-J10 > RBG-13-51-36. The sequence continues at coordinate 4,643 of JAUWYE010000116.1, forward strand.
CAAAATATAATGGAAAATTTCCTTAATGTCAAACTTGCCCCAACACCGTGGATTAAGGTATTATTTTACCTTGGGGCCAAGGGAAAAATTGACAGAGGAAGAGGGATTCCTGTAGAATATTGGTGTAGTGGTACTTTAACAATTGAATAGTGGAAGGAAGGTTTTGAGTAGAGAGCTTGATCCTGGCTCAGAATAAACGTTGGCGGTGCGCCTTATGCATGCAAGTCGAACGGCCCAGCACATAACTTGTTATGTGCTGGGTAGTGGCGAACGGCTGAGTAACGCGTAAGTAACCTGCCTTGGAGTAGGAAATAACTTGCCGAAAGGCGAGCTAATGTCCTATGTGGTAATGAAGCAAATGCTTGGTTATTAAAGCCTTAGGGTGCTCCTAGAGGGACTTGCGTCTGATTAGCTAGTTGGCAGGGTAATGGCCTACCAAGGCGATGATCAGTAGCTGGTCTGAGAGGATGGTCAGCCAGATGGGGACTGGGACACGGCCCCAACTCCTACGGGAGGCAGCAGCAAGGAATTTTGGGCAATGAGCGAAAGCTTGACCCAGCGACACCGCGTGAGGGAAGAAGGCCTTCGGGTTGTAAACCTCTTTTCTTGGGGAAGAATTTTGACGGTACCCAAGGAATAAGCCTCGGCCAACTACGTGCCAGCAGCCGCGGTAATACGTAGGAGGC
>JAUWYE010000158.1 GCA_030615965.1 Dehalococcoidia bacterium
TCCCTTCACCTGATAAGTTAAGTTATCGTTGCTACTTTCTATTGCTGCTGCGGCACCCATGGCTATAGCATGCATATATTTTATCCCGGTGTGTATTCCTGAAGGCACAGTATCACTATAAATAGTGCCATTGGCAACGCATATCTCGTTGAAACCGGCGGGGCCGATTAATCTCTTGCCTCCCTCTTTTTCGACAACTTTCACCTCGATAGACTTATCTTTCCAGGCCAAAAACTCACATGGGGCAATCTCGTCTTTGTGCCTTCGGGCGGTTTCCTCAATTGCCCTGGCTATTTTCTGCCCCCTGGCTGTCTTAGGGCTGGCTATATAGGTAATAGATTTAGCTATCTCCTCGTTAGAATACTCCGTTACAGAAAATTGAGGATATGCTAGCTTCCTCACGTCATCTATTTCGTAAAGAAGCATCCCCAGTCGCTCAATGCCAAATCCTGCGTTGAACACAGGGTATTTAATGTCGAAATTCGCCAGGGCCACAGGCGAATACATTCCAATGTCCGCTATCTCGAGCCAGGCGCCCTTATAATTAACGAAGACCTCTTGCTCTTGCCCGGGGGCATAGTACTTGGATGTTGCTATCTTGGTCTCAAATTTGACGTCGGAAAAGCCATATTGCTGCATGATATCCCTGGTAACCGCCCTTCCCGCATCTAAAGACATTTTGGGGTCCATAACCACGATGGATGCTGAGTGGTGAACTCGCAAATGCTGGGCATCTTCTCTCTGTTCGTTGCGATATCTAGGACCCGCAGAGAATAAAGCAACTGGAAAGCTGGCTTTGTCCTGTAATGCTGCTAAGGTATGAAACCAGGTAGCCGTCATGTGACTTCTCAGAGTCTTATTGGAGGGCACTGGCTGTAGTTTTCTCATCTCGGGGAAAACCTTATCCAAGAGCTCCGTAGCCTGGTAATCAGTGATGCCCAGTCCAGCAATGAGCTCTTCGATAAGATTATCGGCCTCGATTTCCCCCTTTTTATAATTTCTCAAAACGGTCTGCAATCTTTCAATGTCAATTTCTTCTGCTATCTTCTTTAGTTGAGCTATTCTTCTCGCGCTCAGCCCTATGTCAGGGCGAGGCAATTCAGCTAAGTAAAAAGCCCTGTCGAGAATAACCCGGGCTTCCGGCCCATACTGCTTGACCACATCGCTGTCGGGCAGCATTGTGAGATTCTCGACCTCGTCAAAACCCAAGTTTAGCAATATCTGGCGAGATTTTTGAATTAATTCCCGTACAAGATGGGGTTTGCCTTTCCTCGTCAGAGAGATTTCAGTGGCGGTGGGGATAAGCTTCGCCGTAGCTGTCCAAGCATCGGTAAAGTTGCTTTTTGCCTTAGACTTTATTTTACCTATATCGAAGGCTGCCATGCTGTGTAAAGTATACCTCAAAGAGGCCTTTCTATTCTACGCTCAGCCGCGTAAGCTTCCCCCGATTCTTACTTTGAGAAAAAGGTTACCCCGTCGCCCTGTTTCGAGGGATGGGCTTTAATCCTTCAGAATTTTCTCAGTCAAGAAATCCTTCACTGCCTCTAAGACTTGCTCTTTCGGGCGGCTGGCTCTCCACATTCCCTCCGGAAAGTTGAAGAGCAACCACCTCCTATGAATCCCCTTGCTTATGATCAGAACGAAATCACTTGTCTTGGTGTCCTGGGAAATTTCTATTATACCTTTGTTCTTCAGTCCCCGCATTCGTATCCTGTCTCTAATCCTTATTTCCTCGATTTTCATTTTGACACCTCCTTCTTGTCCTTATAACCCTGCGTGGAACGCAGGTCGTTCAGGTCGGCATCGCTTTCAGTATCCGAACTATTACACAGAGAGTAGCTAGCTTTCTATTGTTTTTCGTCCTTCTCTTCTGGGGTATCTTCTACCCTTTCCACCTCGATAGTGCATTCTGTGACTAGTGCGGCAATTGCTCCGACCGCAGCCAGTAGTGGAGCTGCCAGGACTGTTGCTGCAGCTACGGGAACGCCTACTGTCAGTGGGATGTCTATCAGGGGACGCCCCTTATGTATCAAGCGAACTCTTCTGATATTTCCTTGATGTATTAGCTCCTTGATCTTCCCAACCACTTGACTTCCATCTACAGTGAACTTCTCGGTTGTCATTGTTCTTAACCTCCTTTCACTCTTAATCTTTATACCCTTGTCTTCAGCCTTTGGCTATGTTTCCAGCTTGGCATTAATGCATTTCAAAGGGCTAATTCCTGACTGCTGAAGCGCCGCAGCAAGTATTGTTTCAGCATGTTCAGCGCGGTTTCAGCAGCATCTCGCTTATTTCTCTCCCGGTTTCCCTGAAAGACATGCTTCTGACTCAAGCTTTCATCTTTGGCTGCCAGGCCGAGGTAAAACAAACCCAGCGGTTTTTCAGGAGCAGCACCTGAGGGACCGGCAATCCCGGTATCAGAGACGCATATGTCCACATCCAAGAGCTTCCTGCCACCTTGAGCCATTTCCAGAGCTGTTTGCTCGCTCACGGCACCGTAATTTTCAATGGTCGCCTTTTTTACCCCAAGCAAGGCGATTTTTACTTCGTTGCTGTAAGCTACTACAGAGCCCTTGAAGTAATCCGAGCTACCGGGGACATTAGTTATCCTATCAGCTATCCTGCCGCCAGTAGCTGACTCGACAGCGCCGATGGTCAAGGACTTTCCTGTTTCGGCCTGGTATTCTCTTATTAGCCGGGCAATTTCTACTTCCAGTTCCGCCATAATTTTGTCTACATCTAGTCGGTGTTAGCACTGAAAACCTATCATTTTTCGTTCATTTCAAGTATTGCAGCTACCGTCCATCCAGCAGCGTTTTCCGTGGCAGAACCACATTTTTCATAGAAGGTCTCAAGTTCCTTAGGATCCATCTGCATGAAGGCCTCAAGTTCCTCAGGAGAGGTGGGCATTACACACTTGCCGAACAATTTCGTTTGAATGTCGTCGCATAAGTAGCTGCCGTACTCTTCAATGAACTTTTCTCTCAGCACCTTCGCGGTTGTCATTATCTTCGCAAAAGATAAGAAACCAATTTCTGGGTTCTTCACAAAATCCTCTAGGTCCACCCCATACCTTAAGCCCATAGCAGCTATCCCTCCACATACATTTCCGCATGCTCCCGCAAAGCTTGAAAAACCCATCATGGCCTTGAACACTTCATCACTGACTTCCAAGTTAAGAGTGTGAGCTACTGCCATGAGCGTGCCTGGGGCGCATCCTCCGTATTTTAGTATATATTCTCTGCCTAACCGTCTTG
>JAUWYE010000101.1 GCA_030615965.1 Dehalococcoidia bacterium
ATATCATCAATGCCAATCTCCGTTTTAGAATCCAGGCCAATAGGGGTGACATCAGCGTGCTTGCCCTCCAGGATTCGCTGGCAGGAACGGCATTGACCGCAAGGCAGCTCAGGGCCATCGCAATTTAGGGCTTGAGCCAAATTGAAGGCTAAAGTCCCTTTGCCCACATGCCGCGGCCCTACTAGAAGATAGGCGTGGGCTATAGTATTGGTTTTAAGGCTGTAATCCAGCAAAGATAAAATTTTATCTTGTCCTATAACTTGCCACATGTTAGATTAGGTCCAGACTCATCAAATCCTGATAAGTTTCCCGGCGCCGAATAAGACGCCCTCGCCCTTCCTTTACCATAACTATAGCTGGCCTGGGCATGGCATTATAATTGCTCGACATGGGTATGGAATAAGCGCCGCAAACTGGAATAGCTATGATGTCACCGGGATGCACTGAAGCCAAATTGATATCCCTTACTAAAATATCACCAGATTGACAGAGCTTGCCAGCAATGGTAACCACCTCTCTTTCCGCCTCCAAAGCTTTATTAGCCACCAAAGCCTCATATTTAGCTCCATAAAGAGCCGGGCGGATATTGTCGCTTATGCCACCATCGACACAGACATATTTCTTTATGCCAGGTATCTCCTTTATCGCCCCGACCTTGTATAATGCCACTCCTGCCTGGCCGACAATTGCCCTTCCTGGCTCGATAATGAGCCGAGGGCGACTCAATCCCAGTCCCGAAACAAGACCATTCAGCTTGCCAGTCAAAGCCGTGGCATAGTCAGCTATTGTGGGTACTTTAGAATCCAGAGTGTATGGAACGGCAAAACCGCCACCGATGTCGAATTCGCTAAGATTAAGGTCAAATCTCTTGCCCATTTCCCGGGCAAAGCGAAGCAAAAGCTCCATAGCCAGCTCATAAGGCTGAATCTTGGACACCGGGGAGCCAAGATGGAAGTGAAAGCCCAAAAGGTTAAGGTTGGAGGCTGACAAAGCCTGGTTTACCGCCTCTTCAGCTTGCCCGGTAGCTAGGGGAAGGCCAAATTTGCTCTCTACCGTCCCGGTAGTAGTATATTGGTGAGTGTGAGGGTCGACCCCCGGAGTGAGGCGAAGCAAAATATTCTGGCTAATCCCCCTCTCTCCGACCAGCCCATTAAGCATCTCAAGTTCATAAAAGTTGTCCACCACAATTCTGCCAACTCCCAAATCCAGGGCAAGATTTAGCTCTTCCGGCGTCTTGTTGTTGCCGTGGAAATAGACCTTATCCAGAGGAAAATCCACGGAATGGGCGATGCTAAGTTCTCCCCCAGAGACGACGTCGAGTCCCAGACCTTCTTCCTTAAATATAAGAGCCGAAGCCCTGTTTAGGAAGGCTTTAGAGGCATAAATGACCAGGGTATCAGGATGATATTTACAAAACTCGTCTTTAAATTCACGGCACTTACGACGGAGGGTGAGTTCATCGAAAAGATAGAGCGGCGTGCCGAATTCGTTAGCCAGGTCAACGACATCGCAGCCGCCGATAAGGAGGTGACCTTGATTATTCAGCTCAGCGGTTAAAGGGAAAAGGGCTAGCTCAGGCACCTTGCTTGTGTTCATGTTGATATGGTAGCTTGTAATGCCCAGGTAAGTCAAAAAAATTGAATGAGGTCTTACCGGCTGGTTAAAAACAAGGGGCGGGTGAATTTCGCCTAGCGGCTTGAGTATATCTGAAGTTCTGAGCCCGAAGGGCGAGGAATTCTAGCGAAGCCAGCTACACTCTATTATACGCCGTGCCAAGTTTAAACTTATGTGCTGAATATTTTTACGTTGAATTCCCGTCATATTCTTACTTTCCCACCTTTTGAAGGATACTTCCAGAGTAGGATAACTCCTTTATTTTTTTAACAATCGTGATTATTGTTTTGGGCAATACCTCTTCAGATGATTCGCCATCATCGACTCTCCGTTTAAGCTTGTTGGCGATAAATCTGTGTTTCAATGGCTTACCGATAGGACCAAGAGTTTCTTTTGCCTCTTTAACAAGGCCTTCGTAATCTTCAACTTCCTCCTTCAATGTTTTCTCGAGGTCATACTCCAATACAGCATATTTGTCTGATAGCTTGGTTTTAACATCTTCAATTTTCTCAACAGGATCACCAAGTAATTCCAGAAGTTCCAACGTTTTATCTCTGACCTCTTTTTTATCACTGTTTTTATCTCCGTCAAACCACAGATAGGTAGGAATCATAAAGCCACTAAATACACGCAGCAGACGATCCATTTGACCCTTACCGTCTGAATGGACAACAGAGATATTATTTCGATCCAAATTGTATCGAAGAGCATCTGCATAAATGGGTAGTGCATACTGCTCTGAGGGCCCTTCTACTATCACTACCTTATCTGCGAAGAAACCTTCATTAATCATTGGATTGAAGACATTAGAATATTGCTCTCTTATACCTTCCTCGGTAGCATCAACGCCTTTTCTTGCTTTAAGGTCTTCAACCATCGTTTGCATTGAGAGTTGGGTAGGATAGCTTTCATAGCGTTCGTCCCTTTTCTCCCGGCGCATAACGCAGACTTGATCAAAATAGCTAATATCGACGAATAAACTAGACTGAGTGCTGTAAATTATTTGATCCCTTCCACTAGCTATTTCTCGAAAGACTGACATTAAAGTTCGTTGTGATTGGGGGTGTAAATAAAGCTCAGGTTCCTCAATCGCAAAAATTGTAGTTCTTTCTTCTGCTTTCTCCCCAGCTTTTTGAACATGAGCTAATTCAGCGTAGGCACGCAAAATTGTGAAAATCATCGAACGTTGCATACCATGTCCTTTTGTTTCAATAGTGGTTCTTATCCCATCATCAGCATAAATCTTGGCTGCTCCAAAAACCTCTCTCAATTGAGGCATGGCCATTTCAATTTCAATGTCGCAATCCATAAGTTCGGACATCAATTTGTTTAGGCGGGCTTCTATATCTTTAATCTCAGTAATCCGTTCTCCTTCCTCACTACGATTTAGTCGCTTTTCTATTTCTTTTAGTTGTTTCGAGATAGCATCTTTTTGTTGTCCAGATATCTTTACAAGTACAGAGTTGATAAGCTGCCCGAAGGGATTTGTCTTTGTAACTTTTGTCTCCTCTGAAATGTCCCTCACGGCAGGAATATGTATGAATTCCGGCAGAGCCCCTTTCAAAACTCCGGGGTAACCTTTAGGATTTTCACGCCTTTCTTTTTCCCAAGGTATTTCATCACGATGATCGTCTAAAAATTTCTTAGCAGCTTCTTTCCATTTCACAACTGTAGGCTTTGCAGTCCCAAGTCCTACTCCAAAATCTAAGTCGTTTATTTTTAACTCATCTTTCTTGGACCACCACTCAGTTATTTTCTCGCCGTCTATTACATCTTCTCGAAGCCACTCAGGTTCTGGAACTTTTGTAATAGCCAGATTATTAATGGTATAAGAATCTGCACCGGAGCAAACAATTTCTCTGCCCACAACCAACTTATCTTCATCCATCCAAGGTTCAAATTGTTCTCTCTCCCAATCACTTATCTTCTCAAAGGTAATGAATATCTCTATAGGTTCCTCGGTTTTGTGATTGTAAAAACATTCGTCATTAATAAGTCGAGTTGAGCCCTCGAAAAACAGCTCAAGTGCTTTAATAAGGTTTGATTTACCGCTATTGTTCCGGCCAACCAATGCTAGAATATCTTCTGGGTAAATGGTTAAATTGTGTAAAGAGCGATAGTTCTTTATTTCAATCTTTTGTATTTTCATCTCCATACCTAGTTTATATATTCTTTTGTATCCCCTAAGGATTAAGGCATGGCGTATAACACTCGTATATGCGAACTGCGAGTTTCCCTAATCCGATTTACCCATTGCTATGATAGTGTTTCCCATCATGCCCTTGCCACACGAAATTTCGCCATAATCGCCTGGTTCAGATTAACGCTTTAGCTTCTCTATTACAGCGTCGGCTACCTGGCTGGTGCCCACTGCTGTGGCGGGGTCGAGCTTCAAATCATAGGTGACATCCTTGCCTTCAGCTATGACCTCAGCTATAGCGCTTTCCAACTTATCGGCGCTATCCTTCTCTCCAAGATAACGCAGCATCATCACCCCGGAGAGCATCGTAGCCATGGGATTGGCCTTATTTTGCCCGGCATATTTAGGGGCACTTCCGTGGGTAGGTTCAAAGATAGCTACCTCATCCCCGATGTTGGCTCCAGGCGCTACGCCCATGCTGCCGACCAGCCCAGCACAGAGGTCCGAAATTATGTCGCCGTACAAATTGGGCAGCACGAGGACGTCAAACATCTGAGGCTTCCTGACCAGCTCCATGCAGGTTGCGTCCACAAGCATATCGCTAAATTCCATGTCGTTATACTCTTTGGCAACTTCACGAGCAGTATCCAGAAAAAGTCCGTCGGAGAATTTGAGTATGTTAGCCTTGTGAACCGCGGTAACCTTTTTTCTGCCGTTCTGTCGGGCATATTCAAAGGCAAATTTGACAATTCGCCGGCTAGCTGTTTGGGATATAACCTTCAAGCTTACAGCGGAATCTTTCCTTATCTCCTTTCCGGTAGCGTCGAGCACGAAATCCAGCAATTGCTTGGTTCCTGAATCATCCCTGGCAAATTCGATACCGGCATAGAGGTCTTCGGTATTCTCCCTGACCACCACTATGTCCACGTCCTTGAACGGCGTATTCATGCCGGGGTAAACCTTATAGGGGCGAAGACAGGCATAAAGGTCTAACGTCTGCCTCAAAGCGACATTGACGCTCCTGAAGCCAGTGCCTATGGGTGTGGTCACCGGTCCCTTAAGGGCAACTTTGTTTTTCCTTATGGACTGGAGAGCCTGGTCAGGGAGAGGTGTGCCAAACTTATCTTGAGCCTGACTGCCTATGATAACAGTATCCCATTGGAACTTGACCCCCATAGCTTCCAGTACCCGCCGTGTTGCCTCAGCTACTTCAGGCCCTATGCCATCGCCGGGGATAAAAGTTACTCTATGCTTCACAATAGCCATCACCCTCACCTTAATCCTCTCCCATCAAGGGAGAGGAAAGTTAGCTTCTAATGACAAAATCTTTGCGCTTCTGTATATATGGGATAAGCCCACCTTCTTTAAGGATGGCGGACATTATCGGCGGCATCTTGCTACAGCTTAATGTGATACCAGAAGTCAAATTAGCAATCATACCACCTGTCAAATTTATCTCCAGCTCATCGCCATCGCCGATTTTATCGGTGTCGCAAAGCAGAACAGGCAAACCCTGGTTTATGGCGTTCCGGAAAAAGATGCGTGCTGCCGATTTGGCTAAAATAGCGCCTACCCCCGACATTTTGATTACTACCGGGGCATGTTCCCGACTGGAACCCAGACCAAGATTTTTGCCCGCCACGAGAAAATCACCCGACTTTACCCTTGAGGCGAATCCAGGCACAGCATCCTCCAGGACATGTTTGGCGAGTTCAGGCAAGTTGCTCCTCAGATGGGCAAATCTGCCGGGAATAATATCATCTGTGGAGATATTATCCCCCAGCTTAATAGCTTTACCCTTGAGCACCAAGTCAGGCATCACGTAAATTCCCTGGGGTCAGTAATCTCGCCCCTTATGGCTGAGGCGGCGGCCGTTGCCGGGCTAGCCAAGTATACCATAGCCTCTGGGTTGCCCATTCTTCCCTTAAAATTACGATTGGCGGTGGAAAGGCAAACCTCGCCATCTCCCAATACCCCCTGGTGGAGACCGAGGCAAGCGGCACAACCCGGCGGTAGAATAGCTGCTCCAGCTTCAATTAAGCTCTGGATATAGCCTTTCTCTATAGCTCGAATGAGCAC
>JAUWYE010000035.1 GCA_030615965.1 Dehalococcoidia bacterium
GGAAGGCTCTTCTTTGCCAGTCTCCTCCACATAGCCCAGGCGCTTCAAGTGTGAGAAGTACCCGGTGAAGCTGGAATACCTCATCTTAGTCAATTTGTAGGGGATGCGCTCCAGGTAGTATGTTGTTCTCTCTTCAGCCTCTTCAACTGTAAAGGGAGGAAGCTTTTCTGCACGGAGCGAAACAACAGCAAATCCCATTCTGGACCGTGTACCAAGAAGAAATGTGTTAGGGAGAAAGCTTCGGATTTCAGGAGCATCCGGTTTTCTATTAACACAGACACAGGAGAAGAAAAGATCGAAACGTTCACAATTAATGCAAAGCTTGGGAAGATTGAAATTAGGACTGGCGACATTTGGTGCCCTGAGAACAAGTGGCCAAATAGGTGGCATACCATCTAGCACTTGCATAGCAAGTCAGATTCCCAACAGGAGAGAGCAAACCGCGATCTGAATTTACCATATTGCCAATATAGCCTCGGGAAACGATGTCGGAGGTGAACCAATGGCCACGGCTTTCGAAACGCTTTGAGTCTTCGTAAGCAGCACCTTCAAAGACATACATGCGGAGCGGGATCATCTTGTCACTGTTGTGTTCCCAGAGCTGAGAGAGCGCTTGGAGCCAACCGGTTTCAACATGCTTGGTCATGCTGGGACCAGTGGCGATTCGCCCCGTGAGGTTGCACAAAGGTGATTGGCAACACCAGCGGAGACCTGTGGCCAATGCTTTCTGGTCGAGTGTTTTTCGATCCACTATTTTTCCCCTCCAGCGTATATGGTATGTCCCTATACTGCGTAGTCTCTGAGAAGATCTTCGATCATCTTTCCGATTCTACTTGCATCGAAAGACAACCCCAATCGCCTGTAAGATTCCCTTGTTCTTGTCAGGACTTCTTTGGCTGTTTTGAACTCTGTTGGATTAGTCCTAATCTCCGTAAGCATAATATGAGCTTCCGGTGTATCCGAATAAACTACGTCTGAATAGATAGAAGCAATTTCCATGCAACACAGCTTCCTTTCATTGCTGTCTTGTGTGAGATCAGCTAAGTCAATATACAGTTCAGCTATTCGTTGCTTGTAGTGGAGAATCTCCCCGAGCGGTGCAGGCCTGATCAGTCTCCAGTAGGCTATGCCATCCTCATAACTTCTCTTTGCCATTTGGAAGTAGCTGCTCTTTAGACTGCTTTCGGCGAGCTTCATCAACTCTTTAAAAGCGTCGCCAATATTGCGACAGTGTTGTGCGCATCCTCTAAAGTACGAGTACCTCTTTCTGGCATCAATCGCTTTTTGCAGGTGATTGATCGCCTCATCAAATTTCCTGTTAGCCTGTTTAATGAGGCCATACACGTCAAACTGCTTGCCTATTTGTGCAAGCCATTTACCCTCCTCTATCCGCACCAAGCCGAGAGCGTTGTCGGATTCCGCTACGCCATCCCTGTCTCCAAGTTTGTCTTTTAGTTTTCTGCTCTCACTGCACAAAGCGTATGCCTTATCAAGATAATTCGCAGCCTCAGAGTATTCTTCAACCTTTAAGTCTTTTCCCGTCAGCCGCCCCAATGCCCAACAGGCTAGCCCAAGCACATTTATGCATCTGGCATAGCTCAACATATGTTCATCGCTCTTCGCCCGTATTGGCTGGAGCCGCTCCTTAGCCTCCTCAGCATGTCTCTTTGCTTCTGGGTAGTATTCTTCCCCTCGTCTACGTAGAACATTAGAAATGTCAACTTTCAAAGTTGCTTCCTCTAAATCATCTTGTAAGTCCTTGTCTTGCAAGTCTTTGAAGATGTCACTGCATTCTCTATAGATTGCAATTGCGGCTTCTTCTTTGTCCCATACGTCTTGTCTGTAGTAAAGGTCAGCCAGCCTTCGCTTTCCTGTTGCTTCCTGTCTCTTGTCCTTGGAAACATCCAGCGCTTTCTTAAAGTATTTCTCTACTTCATCCCAGCGACGAAGATGTTCAAACAGGCGTCCCGCGAACACGTGCTGAGCGAAATCACTGATGTCTTTTGCCCAAGAAATAAAGGGGGCAATACCTTGCCCTTTGGCTAACTTAGCAGGAGGTGTTGCCTTGATTGAGAAGGTTAGACAAAGCTCGTCACGAACAAATGCGCTTGAATCTCCTATCAACTTGTAGAATTTCCCTCGTGTCAGGAGGAAGTTATTTACATTTATGGTTCCCCAATCTATCTTAGCTCCCGGTAGTTTCCTTTCCTCAAGTTCCTTTTCGTAACGCAAGCTCTTCCTTCGTGTAACGGCCTCTCCCAACGGACTATTCGCGAAAGAAAGCCAATATACAGCCTTACGGCTTGGCGTCTCCAGGAGCACGGGTACTACGCTGAAGTCGTCTAGACAGCTATAACCCATGAACCAGAAATCGAAATTCGTTAAGAAATATTCAAGTACTGTACGCTTAGGCTCAGACAAACCACGTCCAACTTGGCGTAAAGCGACTAGTATTGTTTTGAATCTTTCCTCTCCTGCTTTTGAATCTTCTATCGTACCGTGCAACTTGAATAGGTATCCCCCAGGGATAGTATTTGCATCCCAAAGCGAGTTGGCGAACTGCTCGAAGTGTAAATCGCTGTAGCATCTACTGACCTTTACTCCGCTTAGCCTGCATGCTTCTTCTATCAGATTATCCACATTAGTTGTGAACACCCAGTTGCCTCGCGCAAGTGCGTCGGCAAGCAAAAAATGGTTCGTATTAGGCTTATTACTTACTAATATGTTCATGCATTCAAGCACTTCGCGGCCTAGTTCCTCTACTGCTATCTGTAGTATCACTTCAGGTCTGATATTCTGGCTGAGAGATGCATATTGGTCACGATTCAATTTACTACCTGTAGCTAATCGGATAACCTTTTCACTAAGGCCTTTGAAATCTGGAAGCTTTGAATCAACGGAGATTCCGGCTCCCACAAAGAAAACCATCTTTTTCCGGCCAAATGCTTGCTTCAACCTGCCGATGAGTAGTTCCTCTTTCATCTCACCGAACCATAATTCCTATTAACTTATCCCTAGTTCCTCGCATTGTGAACACGAATTCGTTCCTATTCATTGCGCCTGAGCCACCTATTAAATCTCACCCCGTTCTCGCAATTCGGGCACCTACACTAGTTAGCTTGGCGTCCATTCTCTCGTAACCCCTATCGATTTCATATATATTACTGATTGTAGTCTGCCCAGTGGCAACAAGTCCAGCTATTACCAAAGCTGCTCCTCCCCTTATGTCTGTAGCTACCACTTCTGCACCTGTGAGCCCGCAGACTCCCGTTATCGTTGCACTCCTTCGACCGACACGTATATCGGCTCCCATCGCCGTAAGTCCCGCTACATGTGTAAACCTGCTGTCGAATATGGTCTCCTTAATAGTACTCTGTCCTCTTGCCAACGACAATAAGGGTGTAATTATAGGTTGCATGTCAGTTGGGAATCCAGGATATACTTCTGTTACAATCTTTAGTGGTCGGAACTCATCAGTCGGAGTAACCCTTAATCCTTCCTCGGTTTTGTTAATCATCACTCCCGCGCACCTCAATTTTTCTATGACGCTATCTAAATGGTTTGGCCTTGCCCCTCTAATTATCACATCACCATTTGTGATAGCAGTTGCTACCATATAAGTGCCCGCCTCAATCCGATCCGGTATGACAGTATGGCAAGATCCGACGAGTTTATCCACGCCATATATCGTGATAGTGTCAGAGCCAGCACCGTCAATGTGGCCACCCATAGAGTTTATGAATTTGGCCAAATCGACAATTTCAGGCTCCTTAGCGGCGTTTCTGATAGTTGTCGTGCCATGTGCTAGGCAAGCCGCAATCATAATATTCTCAGTTGCCCCTATACTTGGGAACCTCAAATGGATATCAGCGCCGTTCAGCTTCTTCGCTTCAGCCACAAGACAACCCTTCATTATGCGAACTCTGGCCCCGAGAAGAGTTAGAGCTCTCAAATGAAGGTCAATCCTACGGTTGCCAATAACGCATCCCCCCGGCAGCGGCAATCTGACTTTTCCCAAGCGAGGCAGCAAAGCTCCAGTCAAGTGGATGGAATATCGTATTTTGGTTGCCAAGGATGACGGGATTTCAGATGGCGATAACTGATCTGCCTTGATATACAATAAACCTCGATCGAGACGCGTCTTCGCCCCAATACACTCGACAAGGCCCATCATGGTGCGCACATCCTCTAATGCCGGCACATTGGTAAGCTTCACCTCGTCGCCGGTCAACAATGATGCCGCAATGATCGGCAACACGGCGTTTTTCGCACCCTCTACGCCGATGCTGCCTACCAGCCTTGTGCCCCCTTGCACGACTATCGTATCCAACTAACCCGCCTTACCTCAGCATCCTCAATAGATCAGATGAGCGTGAGATTGGGCGTAATTCAGCCCTTGGAGAGCGGCCTTCCGATAATTTTGATTTCAGGGACCAAGGAAATGCCGAATTTAGCTGCTACCTGCTGTTGCACTTTGCTGATCAATTGCAGTATGTCCTCCGCTGTAGCATTGCCTCTATTTACAATGAAATTGGCGTGGATCTCTGACACTTGCGCACCCCCCACCGTCATCCCCTTACACCCGGCGAGCTCTATCAGTCTGCCAGCAAAATCATCTTTTGGGTTCTTGAAAATACTACCCGCAGAAGGCTCGCCGAGCGGCTGTCTTTCATGTCGCCATTTCATATAGTCTGCCATCTTTCGCTCGATCTCGGTCAAAATTGCTTTCCTCATCTGCATCTCCACTTCAGAAACGATCACATTGCCATCCTGAAGTTTGCTGCTTCTATATCCGAAATCCATTTCACTCTTAATCAGTTCCTTGATTTGGCCATCGAAACCTATGACTTTTGCTTTTGTCACGATACAACTCATTGCATCGCCATGAGCACCGGCGTTCATCACTAGAGCGCCTCCCACAGTGCCTGGAATGCCCACCGCGAATTCGAGCCCAGAGAGACCATGCGATGCTGCTAGATGACACAACTCAGGGAGCAAACAGCCAGCGCCCGCACTGATTCTTTCCTCAGAGATTGCTACGTCGTCTAGGCAATTCTTGATCTTGATTACGATTCCATCCACCCCTCCATCACAAACCAATAGCTTGGTACCATTGCCTACAACGGTTATTCGGAGGCCATTTGCGTTAGCGAAACGTATGATGCTACTAACCTCAGCTAAGTCATTGGGAATCACTAGAGCATCAACAGGGCCCCCGATCTTGAAGGAGGTGTGATTTCTCATAGGCTCTTCAAACAAAAGCTGTCCTTTAACTAGACTCGCAAGGCCATCTTTCAACCGTTCCAACATCTTGGTATCAATTTTATACCAGAGATTCTCTAACAGCAACGGAAGGGCATAAACCCCTGGATTAGACAAGCCGCTATTTCGTGAAATCACGTGACAGAATAGACGATTGTCACCTGAATAACAAGCGTTCCTTCTGGTGGTAGGAGCCCTCTTCGTAGAATTTGTGTGTCCATCTATCATCAGGGGCAAGGTAAGTGGATTTGTAGGCTTTTTTGAACCCTCGTTTAGCTATAATGCGGTTTAGATGGTCTCGGAAATAGAAGTGGTTGAACAGGCGCATGAATTCACCTAAGTACTGATCCGCCACTTTAGTATTGCCTTGAATAATCACCATATTCTCATCATTGTTTTTGGTGGAAGCTACACTAAAATTAGCTGAACCCGTAATCAGAGTAGGATTGTCTGTCAAGGGACCAAGCAGCATATATTTGGTATGCAAGAAGCGAACGTGCTCATTTAGGCCCGTAAGGCGTTCTTCAAGCCAACCGTGCAGATGGTCGCTTTCTAGGAATGCTCCGATGGCGATACGGTTGCTTTGTGCCTTGTCAAAAACATAGAATGTTTTGCCGGGCTTTTCAAGCAGGATATAACGCAATTGATGGTACTCTTCAGCCAGAACCTGCGCCAATTCTGTTGTCACTCCAAAGGCGGCAGTAAAACAGACGATCCCTTCTGCATTCTGCAAGCATTTGGCGTACCAGTCCAAAACCGCTGTAGTAGACCTCGGACTAAAAACTGGCGTGATTGCAGCTTCACGCACCTGGTCTTGCGGATGCGGTGTCGCTTTCAGATTGGCTTTACGAAGCACGCTGGCCATCGGGTCCTTCGCCAGACGATGCCAATAATCCAGATAGGACTGTGCGACTTCACGGTTACGAATAATATGGCCGACATTGGATTGGCCGAAGATACCGCCTTCGGTAAAATTGGTGGAACCGGTCCAAACCTCAATCGGTTTCCCATCTTTTAAGAGAACAATAAACTTGTTATGGGAAATGTAGGAAGGGTTCTTGGTTCGGCTGATCATTAAGTCCCTGATTCCCACTTGTTCGATTGCCGCATCACTTTCCGTGACAGGAAGGAGTTGCTTTTCCGGATTGTAGTTCTTGGGTTTGCGGGCATCATAAATGATTTTGACATCCGCCCCGCCTTTGCTAGCAGCCTTTAGGGCTTTCAGTACCGGTAAATAATTGAATTCATAGGCAGCCACGCGGAGTCCATAGTGTCTTCCTTTGGCCTGTTTTATAAAACCCAGCATGGCTTCTTCCAAGCCACGTGAAAGCCATTTGTACGCCCGGCGACCGGGGACTTGATTAGGTGGCTTGTTCTGAAATCTTGCGGCATATGCTTGGCTACCAGCTACTCCTCGATTGAAATAGACCGCATGCTCGCCGTGATCTTCCCTCTCGGCTGTCACCTTCACGCTGACGGGTTCGCCGTAGGCAAGATTCTTCGGTACCCCATAGACCGGAACAACCTCAAATGTGTATTCATGATCCGGTTTGGCAGTGTAATCACCCCACAGGAACCCTTGAATTGGATGTTCGTATGTACTAACGTAGCACTCTGAAACCGCATTGGGCATAGTCTCTTCAAAAGTGCGAAAACCCTTCAACCAGTATTTCTCCTGTTCTGTGTGGTCAGTTCGTTGTATAGCAAATCCTAATAGGCCTCTGGCAGCTCTCGGGCTGGCATCCAATCCTAGCAGAATAACATAGCTGCCGGCGATGGCATGAACTGATATATCCCCGTTGCTTTCTCGTACCCTCATGATTGCTTTCCTTCTTTCATAGGGTCTTTCCGTTTTCTTGACTTAGGGTATTGAGCACTATTTCTCCAAAACTATCCTCCAAGCATCAACCACCAACTTGTACAAATCGTGCTGTATAGCTTTGACCTTTTTATCATCCATCTTGCGGGCAGCAATGGCTTTGATCAGCTCGTTGGCTTTCGTTTCAATTTCCTGCCCTTCTTGCTCACGTTTTAATTCGTCAAGACGGCGAACCATGAAACCAGCTTCGAGTAGCAATTTCACCCGGCGTACACCCTGTAGGGTTGGCTCCTTCTGGCTAGCCAACATGCGGTCATTGGTATAGATGCCGGTTACCGCCACCGAGGCAGAGGCAGCTGTGGTCACATAGATACCAAAGACGCCCAATTTTCCCATTTGATAGGCTTGGGGAATGGTCAGGCCTCCGGCCCATAGAGCTTTAACTCCCAGTTTTTCGGCATAAGCATTGATATCAGCAATTTGGTCATAAGTAAGAATACCAACTTTGTCAGCCTGGGTCTTCTTGAGAATTCTCCGCCCTTTGTCTTTATCGGCAGTATCAATCAACACAACTGGAATATTGTGCTTAGCTACCATTTCGAGCCATTTTTTCAAGCCCTCGGCGATGGTGTCTTCCATATAGATGAAAGTGCGGTCCACTGCGGGAAAATCAATGTAGAATACTGGCGCCGCCGTCCAAGAAGAAAACCATTTCTGTACGGTCCCCATGATGATGTCGCATTGTGGAAGCGTAAGTGGGAAAAGCCCATATTTCCCCAATTCCAGCCCCATATTTCTAGCTGACTGCAATCCTCGCCAGACATTTCGGGCAACAGTGTCGGTATCTACCAGATTGCGCGGCGTGAGTGTGGCTCCTCTCTGCGCAGCGTAGGTCATCAGTTCAGTGGCTTGCTCAGCATTAAAGAAGTTGAGCAAATCAGGCATGGAAATCTTGTCTTCCGCCTGTTGGCGTACCACGCCTTCCACAGCCACTTCCGCTAGGCCAGCTTCGGCTACCAGGTCAATTGCCTTTTTTGTCATCTGGACTCCCTGTTTGCCCGATTTAGCCTTCACCAAAAGACCAAATTTATGCGCTTTCGGAGCACAGAAACCGCCTTTCCTGAATTCCTTCAAGATGGCTTTGAGTATGTCCAGACGTTTTCTGTGACTCATATATGTCTTGAAATATGCAAATACCGTCATAGGTCGAGGGGTGTGGTCGGGGGTATGCAGGAAGGGATCAAGGAACCGCTCTGCCTGCTGAACAGCACGGCTGACGATTTCTTCCCCTTTCCTGGCTTCAATTTCAATAATCGGGCGTTTTCGGTAATAGCGTAGATTAAGGCGGGTTCCAATGTTTGTGGAGGTTAGGATACGACCAATAGTCTCTAGGCGGATTTTCTTGTATTCGTCTGGTCCAACCGCCACCTCACCCACCGCAGCCAACCGCTCAGCATCGTGCGAAACACCCACCAAAATCGGCTCCGCATCGCCCAGAACCTTCATTTTTGGTGAACCCAATGCCGCATCTCGGATGTGCTCAGCAGCACTTCCCTCATCGCTGACACCAAGGAAAGGACCATAGAGGTGGTGGTCATAGTCCTTCAGGGAAACAGTACAGGGTTCCGCCTGCCCACCTAATTCTTCAATAGCCTTACCGGCCAGCTTCTTGAGGTGGCTGAACTCATCACCGGACGGAGTTTTGTTTTGCTTCCGACATCGGCGAACGACATCTTCGTAGAGATGCAAAGTCTGGCGAAGCGCTTCATAGTGAGCCCGATTTGAGAATACCCGGTTGGCTTGACTCCAACGTTGTCGACTGGATTTGAGCGATAGAGCAATTTCGGCTAGCTTCTGTTTTTCTTGTTCAAGCAACATGGTTGTTTACTCCTTTGCTTCCATTGATTCTCAATTCATGTCGTTTTTTAATCGGTTCTCTTTCAGAATAACCAGAAATGGCCCGGGTTACTCACTAGTCCGGTAAATGGGAACCATCGTTCCACAGCATGATAAGAGGTTTTCCGCCATGCACCCCCAGGCAACTGATATGAGCAGGCTCGTAGCCAAGTATCTCTCCCGCTTCCGGCGGCAGACCTACCCAGAGGGAGGCTATAATCTTAACGGCGTGCGCATGGCTGAAAACCAAAATAGTGCCTTCATACTGGCTCAGCTGTTCAATAACAGCTTCCAGACGCTTTCCAGCTTCTTGCACGGTTTCTCCACCTAGACAACCGTCCCGCCAGAAGTTCCAATCGGGCCGTTGGCTAAATATCTCGCTGGTGGTTTTGCCTTCGTATTCACCATAGTTGAATTCATGCAGCTCGTTAATGATTTCAGGGTTTGGAAACCCAGCCAATTCCGCAGTACGACGCGCACGCTTCAAAGGGCTGCTAAACACCGCGTCCCATTTCACCGCTTCAAGTGCCTTAGCTATGGCACGGGCTTGATTCTCCCCATGTGATGTCAAGGCGATATCGCCCAGACCATTGTAGCGACGTTCTACTGCGGCATTGGTTTGACCGTGGCGGACCAGGCAAATCAAAGGGCGGGGATATTTAGAAAAGTCATTCATCGGCGTCCTCCTAGTCCAAATAGCTCCACAAACCTAGCGAATCCATCCGTAGATAGTGAGCGTCCCAGGTGGTGTGCTCTGCTGTGGATTCCAGACGTCTGGGTAAGGGGCCTTCTTCGCCGGCAACTGACGATGACCCGAATTCACCATCTGTTTTCTGGCGGGCCAGCACTTTCCGTACGATTTGAGCGGATGCTTCCTTACAAAATCTATCCCCTGTTGCCAGCCCCAACATACCTGAGGCCCAACCGGATTTTCCATTCGAGAGGCTTCCTTCCTTGAATTCGATACTAGAGACGATGACATCAAAGTAGGTCTTGGCGGCGTCCAAATGCGCTGAGTTTCCGGATATCTGGCTAACTTCGCAAAGGAACGAACAGGCAAACGCCGGGCAAAAGATGCGTTCGCCTTTTTGGGTTAGGTCAAGGCGGTAGTGCACCCGGTCATCCTCAGAGGGTGGTTCAACATGATTCCACTCCGTGTCAAAACTCATATCCAGACCAGTAGTACGGTCACGTTGGTGTTTTTGGTGAGTCACTTCGGTCAAGAAATCAGCTATGCGAAGAACCGCATCATGCTTGCCACAAAGCAGGAATGCTCGTCCAGAACTGGCGTTAGTCAGGACATCATAACGCTGGAGCCCCACCCATTTCTCCGGACCGGTTGGAATCCCTCCGTGGTTGGGGCATTGTTGAGCAATCAGGTTGTTACAAATCTGATTAGCAAAAGCATAATCTCCCAGGAGCCAGGAACCAATTGCAACCCAGCCATCTATGTAATTGGCGTAGTTTAGTTGAAAATGTTCAAAATATGTCTTTATGGTTCCGTCGCCAGAGCAAAGCTCGCCATTAGAGTTGACTAGGTTGTTCTTAATATATTGGAGACAACGGATTCCCGGCTGAATCTGGCCAGTCACAGCCGCCATTTGCACCATTTTGTAATAGGCCACCAGCTCTTTTCCACAATCGGCCAATTCGCCGTCTTCCTTCTGATGCTGGACGACCCACTCCGCACCCTTAATAACAGATGCCTTCAGTTTTTCACGGAAATCTGGCTCATTTGCTTGCATGTTCACCCCCCTATTCTAGGCTTGGTCTATTCAGATTGTTCCAGGTTACTTTTTTCGGCTATGCTTTCAAAAATCAGCCATTCCGGATTTTCGATGTATTCATCCCATTCCAAGTCATAACGCGGAGGTATTTTCTTGTCTAATCTCTCTAAATATGGGAGCAACGGACGTTTGGGTGGAAATTTCTTTTCGTGTTCATCCAAAGCCCCGGCTTCCCAACCAAATTCCTTCATATATTTGGCGAAGCCAAATCCATCAAAGAAGTAATGGGCATCAATCAATGCCATGTACCACATACTAGGAATCGCTTCAGGATTGGGACGCAACGGGGCTTGTTTCACAAGTTCAGCCAGTAGTCGTTGGCCCTTCCTATCTTTGGAAAGTCTGAGATGTGACTCCAGAGCATCATGCGGCGGGAAAGTCACCGGTGGCGTTACCAATAGGACTGGCTTGTGCTGCATGCGTGCTACCACAATTTCATTAACCGTTCCGACACTGTATATGTTGGTGGGGCAATAGGCGATAAGAAAATCAGCGGTGTCAGTCATGCGAAGGTCGATATGTAGTGTGGGCCAGAATTGGTCGCACAATTTGGCCCGAATCCTATCCCCATTTTCGGTATGGTCATAAGTCCAGTTCTTACGTTTACTGGTGGAGAACTCATCTTCTTTCCCGTAATGTGGCATACCGGTCACCTGCGGTTTATTCCAAGGGTCGTAAACGATGGTGCCTGAACGCTGCAGGAACTCAGCAACTCGGTTGCGCCAGCCAAATCTCTTTTCCTCTACTCTGGAAGCTACGAAGTCCATTGGCCCGGAAAGATAGACACGAGCATTTGCCAGAATATTCCCCTTCTTTCTCAAAGCCTGCGTCCTTTTTTGTAGAGCCAACTGGCTTGCTGTCTTTAAGTGAGGTTTCAAACTAGCTTTCGTATCTGACATTTCACTTTCTCCTTTCTAAGCAGAATTCTATTCATCTAAATCAAGATACTCACCGGCTTTAAATCTCTCGATTCTCTGCTTCACCATTAGCGTATATTGGTATTCTGGCTCTGTGAACTGTTCCAAATCAGTCATCCTTTTTCGCATTCCCGCCTGCGTTTATGCTTAGGCTATTCTATGAATCTCTTCCATGCCTTCATCCAAAGCCTGGCTACAGATTCAACCGCATCATGGAATATACAGTTAGTCACATGCTTAAATTCCTCTAACTTCGTTGAAGAATCAATCAATTCACTAACATTCTTGTATGGTCTATTAATCCATCTTCGAGAGACTGCATAAGAAGTTCTAGTAATATGAACCGTTTCCACCCACTCGTCGCTTACAGTCGAAAAAATCTGCGGATTAAGCTTATATTCGTCGTTGGTATCAATTTCAATAAGTGACTGCTCAGGAAGAGATGAGACTATTTCGCTGACGGAGGTTCTCAAGTATTCGTGAAGGACTAGTTCTTCTTTTTTGGGGAAATACGACTCCCATTGCTCTTCAATGGAAGGGTGCAGACCCTGTGGTAAACGCCGCTTCAAGTTTGCTCTCCTGCTACCGAAGTCTCGAAGGTCGCAATGTAAAGGCATGTGTGCATCCACAACATAGTGGGAAAGGATGAAGAAGTTGAGTGCTATCTGTCGAGCAGAGAATACAGGTGACAATGAAAGATCCTTAACCTTTTGAGCGGTCAACTGTTTACTATAGGTTTTCGGCTTCTTTCCTTTTGCATAAAATGCCAGAGGGAAGTCACTCATTTTTAGCATATCACCAATAGTGTGACTAAGTGCAATCACTCGATTCGGTAGATGACCACCTAGTTGAGGATGTGCTCGGTATGGCTTTTCCAATCCCTCAAAGTCTTTTACATATTCCAAGCAAAGACGCTTACCTACTAACCTTTTATTCAACTCGGCATAGGGCACTTTGAACCAGTCCTCATGAGAGATGTCGTGGCTTAGCGACTTTGAGCTACTATCCATCTTGTAAATATGACCATAGCGCATGTCAACAATAAGAGTGTCAGGTAGCCAGGCTCCCTCCCAAGCATCGGATACGTAGTAGGAGATTAGCTCGACTAGCTTTGGTGCTTGCTTTGAATCATCAACTAGTTTCAAGGCTCGAAGGGCTACCCAAGCATGAGCACGTTGCTTCACAACCAGAGACCTCCCCTATCTAATGCTGAGGAATGCGAAGTAGTAAAGTGAACATAAGCAGCCAAAATTGTACTCCAAGTCTTGGCAGGCATATGATGTCCTTCATCTATGAGTAACAAATCAAAGAGATCCCCTGGAGGCTTTACTATATCTTTATATTTAGGGCTAATACAATTTGGAGTACTTACAACGACATCATACTCCCGAAGATTTTCCCAGTCTAACTTGGATGTCCGCTTCGAATCCAATAAATATACTTTATGTTCACCGATGTCACCTACTAATGCGCCAATATTTTTGAGCATGTCTAAGCTTTGAAAATGTTTTGCAACTTGCTCGCGGACAAGCCTACTAGGGGTGACCACCAGAACTTTTTTAGCTTTTAATACGAAAACAGATAGTATCAAGACAGCTGTTTTCCCGGAACCTGTCGGCATAACTACTATAGCCGGATCGATTGATGCAGGATCGCTATGGCGTGTGAAATGAGACGCTATAGCATGAATAGCACCGATTTGTGCTCTACGAAGTCCAGCGGAGCTTTCAGTCGATATCGGGTATCGAACAGAACTGTAATTGTCTTCAAAGTAACTCATTTGTGTCGCCTGTCTTCTGATTACTACGGAAAAAGAGGGGGGATGATAGATACAAGCTCGGACTTTCAACTCCAACAATTCGCCCAAGGCACAACTGGACCCCATACTCGCCCTTAGCGACCCTTTTTACTGACGTTGGAATAATTATTAGCTCAGCTACAACAGTTACACCAAGAGCAATTTGCCATCCAAAGAATGCTAGTACCGGGAAAAAGACAAGTGGAATTACGGCAAACAGAACAGCCACTTTATTCATTTGGACACCTCTCCTGTTGCTTAGCCTCATAAATCCTCAGTAGAAATCAAAAGGGCACCAACCACCGCCATATTACTTTAGCGGTTCAAGTGCCCTTTTTCATACCCTTCATCTTCCCCGACCCAATTCTTGTTTTTTTAAGATTGCTTTACACTTGTTCTCGTAGTGTACTACAGAATCGTGTGTTTGTCAATAACTCAAAATAGCGATGAACTCCTGGGCCTACAGATGTAACAACTAGCCATAAAGTGTGATTCACTTCAGCTATTGACATTACTGGCAGCAATGGTTTATCGTTCATACTGAATCATAAGAAAAAGGGAGGTATAGCCTAATGCAAGCATACTGTATGAAATGCCGTACCAAAAGGGAAATGAAAGATGCTAGAAGCATAACTATGAAGAATGGTAGGCCCGCAACTCAGGGTGTGTGCCCCGTATGTGGCACTAAGATGTTCAGGATAGGAAAGGGTTAAAGCGAATATTGCGGTTATCGTACTTACCGAAGAGGCGATAGCCTTCCCAGGTAGATTTTTGGAGGTATCTTATGGCAAAGGGCACAATCAGACGGCTCATGGACCGTGGTTATGGATTTATCAAAGGAGAGGGGGAAGAAGACCTCTTCTTCCATCGCAACGATGTTGAAGGAGTGGAATTTACTAGCCTTAACGAAGGGCAGGAAGTGGAATTTGAGAAGGGTCAGGGACGAGATGGTCGCCCCCAAGCAGTTAAGGTGAGGCTTGCTCAGCCTGAAGGCGAATAGAATTAAACCATAGAAGGAAGCGCTGAGCGGCTTAACAAACCGCTAGAAAGTGCAATGAGGTAAGGATTCAAGCTTGTGTTACCTGTTAACTGGGTGTGTGTGACTATTGACATTGCAGGAACGAATAGCTTATGCTTCGTAACAAAAAGGAGGTAGACCAATGCAAGCATACTGTATGAAATGTCGAACCAAGAGAGAAATGAAGGATGCCAAGGCGATAACCATGAAGAATGGGAAGCCAGCGACTCAAGGCGTCTGCCCGGTATGTGGGACTAAAATGTTC
>JAUWYE010000021.1 GCA_030615965.1 Dehalococcoidia bacterium
CCCCGGCTAACTGAATGGCTTATAGAATATAACTTCAACCGCCCGCACCAATCTCTTGCCTATCTCACTCCGGTAGAGTATATTGAAAAAGAACTTGCTAAAATCCGCAGTCCAGTGTTACCTATGTGGTCAGCCAGCACACCTAGTTGACATCCTAATTACCTTGTGTTAAATTAGTAAGTTAGCGGCTACTAGAAGGTAAAAACGTAGAGAGTTATAAAAGCCGGCTGGCTGAAGCCGAGCAGATTTTCCTAGAGTAGACCGGCACATAACCAGACGGCTTTTTGATTGCCTAAAATAGGGGAATATAGGAATGCCAACAGTTAATCAACTTGTTCGTAAAGGGCGGAAGAAGCTGGGAAAGAAAAGCGATGTCCCAGCATTGCATTACATCCGAAATACGATGAAAGGGGAAATTAGATGGGCTCAAGGATCGCCTCAAAAAAGAGGCGTATGCGTCTTAGTAAAGACGGTTACACCTAAGAAGCCCAACTCGGCATTGCGTAAAGTTGCCCGCGTCAGGCTGACCAACGGTATGGAAGTAACCGCTTATATTCCTGGCGAAGGACATAATTTGCAGGAACACTCGGTAGTCTTGATTCGTGGTGGCCGAGTTAAGGACGTTCCTGGAGTTCGCTACCATATTATCCGTGGCACCTTGGACACTGAAGGAGTAGCTGATCGCAAGCAAGGTCGCAGCAGGTATGGGGCCAAGGCACAAAAATAGCAAGGATGTCAAATGCCAAGAGGAACTAGAAAAGTAGTAAAAAGAATACCTCCACCCGATGCTAAATATAACAGCATCACGGTGGCTAAATTTATTAATAGGCTTATGCTACGAGGGCAAAAAGCTACAGCCGAGCACATTGTCTATAATGCCTTGCAACTCACTGCTCAGCAAGTGAATAGCAATCCTGAAGAAGCCTTAGAGCGGGCGATTAGAAATGCTGCGCCGCTTCTCATGGTTAAATCACGCCGTGTTGGTGGGGCTACCTACCAAGTTCCCATGGAGGTAGGGGAAGATCGGGGGCGCGCTCTTGCCATGAGGTGGCTCATTGCTTCGGCGCGAGCTCGTAGTGGCAAATCTATGGAAGAAAAGCTGGCAAGCGAGTTGGTTGATGCTGTCCATGGTCGGGGGGTAGCAATCAAGAAACGTGATGATCTTCACAAGATGGCAGAGGCTAACAAAGCCTTTGCTCACTATCGCTGGTGAGAAGTCGTGTTAAAAGCAGTACTTGAGGTAAAGGATAAGCTCATGTCGCGAACTTTCCCTTTGGAAAAGATACGGAATATAGGCATCATCGCTCATATAGATGCTGGCAAGACCACGGCTACGGAAATGATATTACATCACACAAGGCGTACTTACAAGGTCGGAAGCGTAGATGAGGGAACTGCAGTAATGGATTGGATGGAGCAAGAAAGAGAACGAGGTATTACCATTACTTCAGCGGCTACCACATGTCACTGGCGCGAGCATCGTATAAACATCATCGATACCCCTGGGCATGTAGATTTCACCGCTGAGGTGGAGCGTAGCCTCCGTGTATTAGATGGTGGTGTCGTGATTTTCGATGGTGTAGCTGGGGTGGAAGCTCAGTCAGAAGCTGTGTGGCGCCAGGCAGATAAGTATGGCGTGGCCAGGATTTGCTTTATTAACAAAATGGACAGGATGGGCGCTGATTTTCATCACACAGTGACCATGATTAATGAAAGGTTGCGGAGCAAGGCGTTACCTATCCATCTCCCCATAGGAAGTGAAAAGGACTTTCGAGGCATCATCGACCTTGTGGAAAACAAAGTCATTGCTTTCCCGGTTGATTCTAATTCAGCTTCAATTGAGGAGGGCAGTGAGACTTTGCTGGCCAAGCATCGTCAAGCATTAATTGGAAACTTAGCTGAACTCGATGAGCAGATTATGCTGCTCTACCTTGATGGGCAAGATGTCTCCGCCTCTCAAATTAAGGCAGCTATAAGAAGGCTGACCATTTCTAACTGCATTGTGCCTGTCCTTTGTGGCAGTGCCTTGAGAGATAGAGGCATCCAGTTATTGCTTGATGCTATTGTAGATTATCTCCCCTCGCCGCTAGATATTCCTCCCATCTCGGCTACAGATCCTGAAAGTGGAGAGGAAATCCTTCGTCTGGCGAGCGATGATGACCCTTTTTCTGCGTTGGCGTTTAAAACGGTTTTTGACCCGTTTATGGGCAGACTGGTCTACTTGCGTGTATACTCAGGCAGGGTAAGGGCTGGAGCACGAGTCTTGAACTCCAGCATAGATAAGAAAGAGAGATTGGGAAAACTATATGTTATGCATGCCAATCGCCGTGAAGAGATCGAGCACACTGAAACCGGAAGCATTGTAGCTAGTCTGGGACTTAAGATGACCTCGACAGGTGATACCCTTTGCGAGCCCACACGGCCAGTGCTTCTTGAGGCCATACGATTTGCTGAGCCGGTGCTTTCCATGGCTGTTGAAGCCAAAAGTAAAGTCGACCAGGACAAGTTAGATGATTCCCTGGCTAAACTCGCTATGGAGGATCCCACTTTCAAGGTTTACCATGACAAAGAAACAGGTCAAACTCTGATTTCGGGGATGGGTGAACTTCATCTCGAAGTGTTAATGGAGCGTATATTTCGCGAATATGGTGTAAGGGTCAATGCTGGTAAGCCTCAGGTCGCTTATAAAGAAACAATCGCCATTTCTGTGGAATCTGAAGGGAGATTTATCCGTCAATCCGGTGGTAGGGGACAATACGGGCACGTTTGGCTTAGAATTGAGCCAGGCGAGCGTGGCAGCGGATTTGAGTTTCGTGACCAGATTCGAAGTGGGGCCATACCTAAGGGATTTACTCCCTCAATAGAAGCCGGTGCCAAGTCAGCTTTACAAAGTGGAGGATTAGCTGGTTACCCTGTAATAGATGTAAAGGTGACTTTGTATGATGGGAGTTTTCACGAGGTCGATTCTTCAGATGTGGCTTTCAGGATGGCCGCCTTCATGGCTATGAGGGATGGGATAGATAAAGCTAAACCTGTTATTCTCGAGCCAATTATGGAAGTGGAAATAACAACTCCCAATCAGTTCCTCGGAGACATCATTGGCGATTTAAACTCTCGAAGAACTCATATCGAAGGTATTGAGAGTTGCGCCGAGTTCTCCACTATCCGTTGTCTTGTTCCTCTAGCGGAAACATTCGGTTTCGCTGGAGATTTGAGGTCGCTCAGTCAAGGGAGGGCGAGTCATACTATGTGCTTTCACCGCTATGAAGAATTGCCTCAGGATTTGGCTGAGCAAATTGCAGCTAGAATGGGAAGAACCAGATGACCGAGCAAAAAGTTCGTATCAAAATCAAAAGCTTCGATCATAGGTTGGCTGATCAGGCAGTAAGGCAAATAATAGATGCAGTGGAGCGTACCGGGGCTATCGTGGTTGGCCCAGTACCTTTACCCACAGATATCGAAAAATTTTGTGTTATTCGTTCCCCTAACATCGATAAAGATTCCAGGGAACAGTTTGAGATCAGGACTCATAAGAGGTTAGTTGATGTTTTGCAGCCAAGTTCCAAGACTATAGATGCCTTGAGTCAGCTTGACTTGGCATCTGGAGTGGAGATAGATATTAAGTTATAGTTAAAACCATGTTTCCAGGCATTATTGGTAAGAAAATAGGCATGACGCAACTGTTTCAGGAAAGCGGAGAGACGGTGGCAGTAACCGCTATTCAAGCTGGGCCTTCTGTGGTAACTCAGATAAAGAGCCGGGACAAGGATGGTTATGATGCTATCCAAGTGGGCTTTATTGAGAACAAAGTGAAGCAATCTCAGCTTAGCTCTCCAGAGATGGGACATCTTCGAGGCTTAGAGAATGTTCGCTATCTTCGCGAATTCAGGACTGATGATATTAGCTCGGTCAAGCGTGGTGACAAAGTGGATGTTGGCTTCCTAAAGCATGGTGACTTGGTAAATGTCACTGGCCTTTCTAAGGGCAGGGGCTTTGCTGGCGTGGTTAAGCGGTATCATTTTGCAGGTGGGCCAAAGACCCATGGCCAAACTGACCGCCATCGCGCCCCTGGTTCAATTGGGGCTGCCACTTTTCCCGGTCGGGTGCTTAAAGGGAAACGCATGGCAGGGCATATGGGAAATAGGAGAGTAACAGCGCGTAAGCTCGAGGTAATTCAAGCTGACCCAGAGCGCAATTTGCTTTTGGTGAAGGGTGCAGTACCTGGAGCCAATGGGGGGCTGTTAGTAATTGAGAAAGTAAGGTAACAGGAAGTGCAAGTGTCAGTTTATAGCTTAGACGGTGAAGTTGTTGACCAAATAGAGCTTAGCCAAGCCATTTTTGCTCTTCCCTTTAATGAGGCGGTAGTTCACCAAGCAATGACTAGACAATTAGCCAATAGGCGCCAGGGTACTGCGTCTACCAAGACAAGGGGGGAAGTGAGTGGGAGTACAAGAAAACTTTATTCCCAAAAGCATACCGGCAGAGCGCGAAGGGGGGATATAAAATCACCCCTTCTCAGAGGGGGTGGGGTAGTTTTTGGCCCCAAGCCACGCACCTATCGCCAATCGATGCCTAAGAAAATGAGGAAGTTAGCTTTGAAATGCCTCCTCTCCGCTAAAGTTAGAGAGGGAAATATAAAACTGGTACAGGAACTTGATTTTAAGGGACCAAAGACAAAAGACATGATAAATGTTCTGTCCTCGCTCGGCATCGATTCCCCCACTTTGATTCTTACTGCTCAGTCCACACCCAATGTGGTTAAATCAGCGGCTAATTTGCCTGAAGTCAAAGTCCTACCTTCGGCTCTAATTAATGTATTGGATTTGCTTTCCTATGAAATGCTGGTAGCCACTGTACCGGCAATACGCAACATTGAGCAAATTTGGGGTAAATAAAGTGCATCTTTATGAAGTTCTGCGGCGTCCTTTAATTACAGAGAAGGCTACTTCGCTTAAGGAGGAAGATAAATATGCCTTTGCGGTAGCAGGCAAGGCTACCAAGTCTCAGATTAAGGAGGCAGTGGAACTAGCTTTCAAGGTAAAGGTAAGCAAAGTTAATGTGATGACGGTGCCTGGGAAGACAAGAAGGTTTGGCAGGAGACAAGTAACTAACTCACCCTGGAAAAAGGCAATAGTTAGCTTGGCACCGGGACACAAAATTACTTTTTTTGAGGGTGTCTAATGGGTGCAGTCACTAAGTGGAGAAAAAAGAAGATGTCAAAGCACAGGCATAAGAAACTTCTTAAAAAGACTCGATGGCAAAGGACGCACAAATAAGGAGCGATTTGTGGGATTAAGGACCTATAATCCAACTTCTCCAGGCAGGAGATTTATGTCTGGCGCTACTTTTGAAGAGCTAAGCAAGGTAGCTCCTGAGAAATCCTTACTGGCGCCGCTGAAAAAGAAGGCAGGGCGTAATAGCCGAGGTGTTATAACTGTGCGTCACCGAGGTGGCGGCAGTAAGCGTAAACTTCGCCTTATCGATTTTAAGAGGGATAAAATTACCGTTCCAGGGAAAGTAGCTTCCATTGAATATGACCCTAATAGGTCAGCTCGCATTGCCCTAATTCATTATGCTGACGGAGAAAAGCGCTATATACTCGCTCCTTTGGGCATCAAGTTGGGTGATATCATACAGGCAGGCGAAGATGTTGATATAAAACTTGGGAATGCTCTGCCATTGGAGTCCATTCCTGTGGGAACTTTAGTGCATAATGTTGAGTTTGAGCCAGGCAAGGGGGGCAAGCTTGTTCATAGCGCAGGAAGTTCTACCCAAATTATAAGCAAGGAGGGCCAATATGTTGTACTTAAACTCCCTTCGGGTGAACTGCGTAAATTTCACCACAGGTGCTGGGCTACTATTGGTCAGATAGGCAATATTGACCACGGAAATATAAAATTAGGCAAAGCTGGGAGTAGGAGATGGTCAGGTTGGCGACCTTCGGTCAGGGGTTCTGCTATGACTCCCCGAGACCACCCACATGGGGGTGGGGAGGGCAGGGCTCCCCGAGGAATGCCTCCGAAAACCCCCTGGGGAAAACCAGCTTTGGGGGCTAAGACACGTCGCCGTAAAACGTCGGATAAAATGATTCTTAAACGGAGGAAGCAGGATGTCACGGTCGCTTAGGAAAGGGCCTTTTTGCGATGCTAAATTGCTTAAGAGAATAGAAGCGCTTAGTAATTCGGGCGAGAAAACAGTGATAAAGACATGGTCCCGTGCCTCTACTATTTTGCCTCAAATGATAGGTCATACTATTGCAGTGCATAATGGCAGGAAGCATGTGCCCATTTTCATCACTGAAAATATGGTGGGGCATAAATTGGCAGAATTTGCACCTACCAGGACATATAGGGGTCATGTCACCAAAGCTAAAATAACTGAACAGGCGAGGAAAAAATAAGACGCGATGAAGGTAAGAGCTGTAGCTAAGGATGTTGGCATTTCGCCTCAGAAGGTGCGTTTAGTGATAAATATGGTTAGAGGCAGAAAAATCGACGAGGCTTTGACTATCCTTAGCTTTTCGCCTACCCCCACAAGCAAAGCCGTGGCTAAGGTAATCAAATCAGCAGTAGCCAATGCTGAAAGCAATTTTCAAATGTCGCCCGCTGAGCTTAGAATCACTGATATATTTGCTGATAAAGGGCATACCTTGAAAAGATTCCGCCCTCAGTCGAGAGGGAGAGTGAGTCCTATCTTAAAACGGGCTAGCAATATTACAGTTTTCGTTACTGAAGAGGAGAAATAGTTTTGGGACAAAAAGTTCATCCTTATGGTTTCAGGCTGGGTGTCAACCAGGATTGGCGAGCTAGGTGGTATACTGAGAAAAACTATACTCGGTTTTTGTTAGATGATTTAAAGCTACGCAGAGTTGTGGAACAAAAATGTCTTGGAGGAGCAATTGCTCGGGTGGAAATTGAACGTCCGGGAGACGAGGTATATTTAACTCTTTACTCAGCTCGTCCTGGCATCTTGATTGGCCGAGGGGGACAAAATGTAGAAGCACTGAAGTCGGACCTGGAGAAGGTCAGTGGGGATAAAATTAGATTGACCATTAGGGAAGTTGAGTATCCTGAGCTCGAAGCTGTTTTAGTAGCTCGGAGCATAGCTGGGCGGCTTGAAGAGAGAATCCCTTTCCGCCGAGCTATGAAGCAGGCAGTCTTTCGAACTTTGCAAGCAGGTGCTAAGGGAATAAAGATAACGTGTGGGGGAAGGCTTGGTGGGCTCGAAATTGCTAGAACTGAGACCCTCCATCAAGGTCAAATGCCGTTGCATAAATTACGTGCCAATATCGATTATGGCTTTGCTGAAGCCCATACCATGATGGGGCTTATTGGGGTTAAAGTGTGGATTTATAAGGGCGATATTATTCCTGAAATGAAGGGGAAAAATGCTACAGCCGAAACGAGTGAAGTATCGCAAGATACATAAAGGAAGGCTAAAAGGCGGCGCCCATAGCGGGGATACCATTGTTTTTGGTGACTTTGGCATGAGGGCTGAGGAATCCGCTTGGGTAACAGCGCGACAAATCGAAGCAACCCGTCGCGTATTTGTGCGTCACTTGCATCGTGGGGGTAAACTATGGATACGAGTTTTCCCTGACAAAGCTGTGACTAAGAAACCTGCAGAGACAAGGATGGGCAGTGGGAAAGGCACTCCGGATCACTGGGTAGCCGTAGTTAAGAGAGGCAAAATCCTGTTCGAATTGGCTGGTGTAAATGAGGAGATGGCTTCGGAGGCAGCCCATCTCGCCTCCTCCAAGCTTCCTATAGCTACTAGTTTTGTCACGAAGGAAAGGCGGAAAGTTGCAAGCTAGCGAAATTCGCACTCTCAACGATGAAGAGCTATTAACGAAGCTCGAAGAAGCTCATGAGGAACTTTTTAACCTCCGTTTTCGCTTGGCCACTAGACAGTTGGGGAATCATCGGGAGATTCCTGAAGTGAAGAGAAGGATTGCTAAAATCAAGACTATTTTAAGGGAAAGAGAGCTTGGCATAGGATGAGTGATCTCGGGAAAAGAAAGGTTAGAGAAGGCTTGGTGGTGAGTGACAAAATGGATAAAACCGTGGTGGTAGCTGTGGAAACTAGGAAAGTCCATCCACTCTATAAGAAAGCTAGCAGAGCTACCAAAAGATATAAGGCTCATGACGAAAATAATGCCTGTAAAATTGGAGACAAAGTGAAGATTGTCGAGACTCGCCCTTTGTCCAAGGAGAAAAGTTGGCGGGTAGCGGAGATAATGTCTAAGAAGGAAATGGTTGAAACCAGACCAAAGAAAAAGAAATGATTCAGGCTTATACCAGACTCAAGATAGCCGATAATACCGGGGCTAAGCAGATTATGTGCATTAATGTGTCTATTGGGGCAAGAAAATATGCCCGAATAGGCGACATCATTGTAGCCACGGTGAAGCGAGCGGTGCCCCATGGAATGGTGAAAAAGGGCGAGGTAGTGCGAGCTGTAGTTGTACGTGTGGCTAAGCCTTATCGCCGCTCTGATGGCTCCTATATCAGATTTGATGAGAATGCCGCAGTCGTTCTTGGTGATAAAAATAATCCTAAAGGCAGTCGCATTTTTGGTCCTGTAGCCCGAGAACTTAGAGATAAAAACTTCGCCAAGATAATATCCTTAGCCCCAGAGGTTCTTTAGAATGAAAATCAGGAAAAACGATACTATCATCGTAACTGCTGGCAAGGACAGGGGAAAAAAGGGAAAGGTGCGCCGTGTCTTCCCCAACGAAGATAGAGTGGTAGTGGAAGGACTCAATATGATTAAGCGCCACTCTCGAGCCCGCAGGGCTACCCGACAAGCTGGCATAATTGAGCTTGAAGCTCCAATCCATGTATCCAACGTAATGTTATTGTGTGATAAATGTGGCAAACCTACGCGAGTCGGTTTCCGCTTTCTGACCGATGGCAAAAGAGTGCGAATTTGTAATTCATGTCGAGAGGTGATTGACTAAGGGGTTTGATCGTGAAATCTCGCTTGGAGGAAAGATATTTGACCGAAGTGACTCCCCAGCTTAAAGCTAGGCTTGGATATAATAACATAATGCAACTGCCTAAGTTGGAAAAGATTGTGCTTAGCATTGGTTTGGGCGAAGCAATACAGGAGCCTAAAGCTCTTGAAGTAGCGGGGAAAGATCTAGCTACAATTTCGGGACAACGTCCGGTGACCACACGGGCGAAAAAGTCCATCGCCTCTTTTAAGCTGAGAGTTGGTATGCCTATTGGGATGATGGTGACGTTGCGAGGTAAACGCATGTACGATTTCTTCGACAAATTGGTTAATGTTGTTCTACCGAGGTTTCGAGATTTCCGCGGAGTATCACGGGATTCTTTCGATGGCCAAGGAAATTATAGCCTGGGCATAAAAGAGCAGATAGTTTTCCCTGAGATTGATTACGATAAGGTAGATAAAATTCGCGGCCTTGAGGTAACCATTGTTACTACGGCCAAGAACGATGATGAAGCCAGGACTTTGTTGGAACTAATGGGCACGCCCTTCCAGCACTCAGAGCGCTGAGTGCTGGACTTATCAGGAGAACTTGATATGGCGAAGCTATCTAGGATTGTTAAGTCAAAACGGCCACCAAAGTATAAGGTGCAGCAACGTAATCGTTGTCAATTATGTGGCAGGCCGCGTGCTTATATGCGCAAATTTGGCTTGTGTCGTATTTGTTTTCGAGAACTTGCTGTAACTGGCGTAATCCCTGGGATAAGAAAGTCAAGCTGGTGAGAGAGAAATGACAGTTACTGACCCCATCGCTGATATGTTGACCCGGATACGCAATGCTATCATGGCAGATCATGATGGTGTGCTTGTGCCTTCCTCTAAAATGAAGCTCTCTATCAGCAAAATACTTGAGGAAGAGGGTTTTATTGACCGTTATGAAGTGCTTAAAGGGAAACCACAGCCAATGATAAAAATCCACCTCAAGTACACAGATGACCAGCCCGCAATCTTAGGTTTAGAAAGAGCGAGCAAGCCAGGCTTAAGGGTCTATGCGGGAGGGCGTGAAATCCCCCGCGTCTACGGGGGCTTGGGTATTGCCATTCTATCTACATCCAAAGGCATTATGACTGGTCAAGAGGCATGGCGGCAGCATCTTGGCGGTGAAATTCTGTGCTATGTATGGTAAATTAACTTAGGAACTGTGAATTATGTCTCGTATTGGCTTACTCCCCGTTGCTATACCTCAGGGTACCGAGGTAAAGATCGATGGAAGCGAAGTGGTGGTAAGAGGAAGCAGAGGAGAACTCCGTCGTCGGTTTCACCCCGACATTTCTATTGCTTTGAAGGACGGGTGCTTGATTGTAACCCGGCCTAGTGATAGTAAGATCCATCGTTCTTTACACGGGCTCACGCGCAGCCTTTTGGCAAATATGGTTACAGGGGTGAGTGAAGGTTTTGAAAAAGTCCTGGAAATAAATGGCGTAGGCTACAGAGCGCAGAAAACTGGCGACAAGCTGTTGCTTCAGGTAGGATACGCCAATCCTGTGGAGTTCCCCCCCCCTCCTGGTATTAGTATCACCATTGAAGGGACAAATCGTATTCGCGTCACTGGTATTGATAAAGGAGTAGTTGGGGAGGCGGCTGCTAGAATTCGGGCGATACGCCCTGCTGACCCCTATAAAGGAAAGGGCATTAAATATTTTGGGGAGAAGCTACATCTTAAACCTGGCAAATCGGGCAAAATAGGCAAGAAATAGTGGCTATAATGAGCGGAAGAGATTCAAAGGCAATCAGAAAAATACGACACAGACGGGTGAGGCGAAAGGTAACGGGAATAATATCGCGACCTCGATTATGTGTCTTCCGCAGCCTGAATCATATCTACGCCCAGCTTATCGATGATTCTAGTGGCCAGACTTTAGTCTCAATGAGCACTCTTGACTCTCAAGTGAGAAGCAAGACCGATGGAATGGGAAAAAGCAAGAAGGCCGGAATAGTGGGAACTTTGCTTGCGGAGAAAGCATTAAATAAAGGGATCAAACAGGTGGTTTTTGACCGTGGTGGCTATAGATATCATGGCAGAGTTAAGGCTTTAGCCGAGGCTGCCAGGAAAGCTGGATTGGAGGTTTGAGAGTTAGCTTATGAAGGCGGTTACTAAAGTAAGAGGGAAGAGGGCCAAAATCGATACCTCAGAACTGAGTCTCGAAGAGAAACTGTTAGGCATCGACCGTGTAACTAAAGTGGTCAAAGGTGGTAGACACCGTCGGTTCAGAGCTTTAGTGGTAGTTGGCGATGGCCAAGGGCATGTCGGATTTGGTTTAGCTAAAGCGGCAGCGGTTCCTGAAGCAGTTCGCAAAGCAGGTGCTATAGCGAGGAAGGGGTTGATTGAGGTGCCTATCAAGGGCGGTACCATCCCTCATGAAATTCTAGCCAAGTTTGGTGCGTCCAAGATCTTACTAAAGCCGGCGGCGCCTGGCACAGGCTTAATTGTCAGCAATACTGCTCGAGCAGTGCTTGAATTGGCAGGCATAAAAGATGTCCGTGGCAAATCATTAGGTGGATCAAGCAAAATCAACGTAGCTAAGGCGACGATA
This sequence comes from Dehalococcoidia bacterium, assembly GCA_030615965.1. Classification (GTDB taxonomy): domain Bacteria; phylum Chloroflexota; class Dehalococcoidia; order GIF9; family AB-539-J10; genus RBG-13-51-36. Next base: position 11,547 of record JAUWYE010000021.1, read on the forward strand.
CTTGCCTTGGCTAACTTGAGGAAAAGTAAGGAAGCGGCAATTCAAACCGATGTTGAAGCTCAGGAAGAAAAGGTAGATGAAACAGAATGAATTAAGCCCTCCTGTAGGTGCTAAGCACAAGAGAAAGCTCGTAGGTCGGGGAGATGGCAGCGGGCATGGCACCTATTCGGGGCGAGGTTGCAAAGGGCAAAAGGCTCGCTCTGGTGGAGGTGTGCGCCCTGGCTTTGAAGGCGGGCAGTTGCCTTTGATAAAACGGCTGCCACGAAAAAGGGGATTCACTAACGTTTTTAAAACTAAATATAATATTGTCAATGTGGGGAAGCTCGCCATTTTCCCCCCAGGAACTGAGGTAACCCCTGAGGAATTGCTTCGAGCGGGGCTGATTAACACCCCGGACCATCCGACCAAAATTCTCGGCGCTGGCGATATCCAGCATCCATTGTTAGTTGGGGCTGACAAATTCTCTTCATCGGCGGAGAAAAAAATTCTTGCTGCTGGAGGGAAGGTAAAGCAGGCTTAGAATGCAGCGCAAAACGACCCGACCACGCCTCGTCCAGGCAATGATAGATGCATTGTCATTGCCCGACCTGCGGCGAAAAATTCTTTTCACCCTCGGCATCCTTGTCGTTTTCCGCTTTCTAGCTCACGTTCCCTTGCCCGGCGTGGACCTCGGGAAGTTGGGAGAATTCTTCGAGGGGAACCTCCTCTTCGGCATGCTTGACCTTTTTAGCGGTGGTGCCATGACGAGTTTCAGTGTGGTTGCCATAGGCATTTATCCTTACATCACTGCGTCCATAATTATGCAATTGCTGGTTCCGGTAATCCCCAGACTTCAGGCTCTATCCCAGGAGGGGGAGCTCGGTAGCCATAAAATCAATCGAATTACTCACTTGCTAGTTATACCTTTGGCTGCCCTTCAAGGCTATGCTATGCTTGCTTTGTTACGCGCTCAGGACATTACTATTGAGCCGCTTGGGTCATTGACCATAGCCAGCATAATAATAACAATGGTCGCTGGCACGGTGTTCCTCGTGTGGCTAGGTGAATTGATTACCGAGCGTGGTATAGGGAACGGGATATCGATAATAATCTTTGGTGGTATCGTGGCCGGCCTGCCTGAGATAGTGGGTCGTGGCATTGTTTCTGCTGTTGGCGGACAGCCCGGGGGGTTGATCGCCTACATTATTCTATCTTTAGCTATGCTGGTGCTTATAGTCATATTTATTGAAGCGCATCGCCGTATTCCTGTACAGTATGCTCGGAGCACTTTTCGCAGTGGACGCATGTACCGCCAATCGGGTTCCACCTACATACCGCTGCGGGTCAATACCGCCGGGATGATACCCATTATTTTCGCCCTGGCCTTAATGCAACTTCCCGGTACGATATCTACATTTTTTATGAACCCAACAGGCGCAGATCCCAATTTCTGGAATACAATCTCTAATGTGTTTCAGGCTAATACTGCAGTCTACCAAGGGTTGTACTTTGCCTTAGTGATTGGTTTCGCTTTCTTCTACACTATGGTCATATTTGAGCAAATGAACCTGCCTCAAACTTTGCAACAGCAAAGCGGCTTCATCCCCGGGGTTCGGCCCGGCAAGGCAACGGCTGATTATTTGAATAAAGTCATAAGGCGCATTACTTTCGGTGGCGCCCTCTTTCTGGCTTTAGTGGCAATTATGCCCTTCATTGCTCAAAAAATTACCGGCGTCACAGCATTGGTAATCCAGAGCACCGCCATGCTTATAGCTGTTGGTGTGGCTCTAGATACCATGAAGCAATTAGAGGCTCAACTAACCATGCGCCGCTACGAGGGTTTCTTAAAATAATGTACATCATCATGCTAGGTGCTCCGGGGGCAGGGAAGGGAACTCAGGCGGATATTCTCTCTCAAGAGATGGATTTACCTCATATAGCCTCCGGGGATTTGTTTCGTCAGGCGTTAGAGGAAAGGACCGAGGTTGGTCTCTTGGCTAAAAGCTATATGGATAAAGGAGAACTAGTTCCCGATGAGATAACCATAAAAATGATTCTGGAAAGAATTAATCAGCCTGACTGTGCCTCTGGTTGCCTTTTCGACGGCTTTCCCCGGACTTTGCATCAAGCTAAAGTTCTGGACAAAGCCCTTAAGGAGCAAGGAAAAAGCATAGATAAAGCAATATACATTGAAGTGCCCAATGGAGAGCTAGTGAAACGCCTCAGTGGAAGATGGCTTTGCCGGACTTGTCAGACACCCTATCACACGACAAGTTCACCGCCTAAAACGCCGGGGAAATGTGATAAATGCGGTGGTGAATTGTATCAACGTTCTGATGACAGGGAGGAAACAGTAAAGGACCGACTTGATATTTTCTTTGCTCAAACTGTTCCCATCCTTGATTATTATAAGAAACAAAACAAACTAATTAGGGTCAATGGTAACTTGGGAATGCAGGGGGTAGCTAGAGAAATAATCTCTGCACTCAAAGCAGGGATAAAATAAATGGTAATTATAAAATCTACCGAGGAAATAGTTATTATGCGAAGGTGTGGCAAAATCCTCGCCGCTATTTTAGATAAACTAAGAACGGAAATAAGGCCGGGGATTAAGACTGGCCAGTTGGACATAATCATGGCCGAAGAATCGGAAAAGAGGGGAGTTATACCTTCTTTTAAGAACTATCGCGGCTTCCCTGCGAATTTATGTGTTTCTGTAAATGATGAAATAGTTCACGGCATTCCCGGTGAACGAATACTACAGGAAGGAGACATCGTTTCTTTAGATGTAGGAGTAAAACTTAATGGCTTTCATACCGATGCCGCCATAACTATTGGTGTGGGGCGGATAAGTAAGGAGGCCGAGGACCTTATCGCGGTCACAGAAGGTAGTTTAAAGTCAAGCATCGCTCAAGCGATAAGTGGGGTATGGGTAGAGGATATCTCATCTGCTATTCAACATTATGTTGAATCAAAAGGATTTTCTGTGGTTAGAGAATATACCGGGCATGGAGTAGGTCGGGACTTGCATGAAGAGCCCCAAATACCTAATTTTGTAGTTGGAAAGGGTCCCTTGCTTCGTAAAGGCATGACTCTGGCTATCGAGCCTATGGTTAATGCTGGAGGTTGGCACACTAAATTGGCGGCTAATCAATGGACGGTGCTTACAGCCGATGGAAGTCTTTCAGCACATTTTGAACATACCATTGCCATAACTGATAATGAAGCTGAGATACTTGTTTAGGTATTATGTAAAAATGGCTAAGAAGGAGAGGATAGAAGTTGAAGGCAAAGTGATTACAGTTTTACCTAATACTATGTTTCGCGTCGAATTGGCCAATGGACATCACGTATTGGCTCATATCTCGGGCAAAATGAGAAAGCACTATATCAAGATTTTACCTGGGGATAAAGTTCTGGTAGAACTTTCCCCTTATGATTTGAGCCGGGGCAGGGTTACCTATCGGCTTAGATAGTTTGACAGGTTAACTAAGAAAGTTTATCATAACAGGGTTTGTTTGCATGGTGATTGAAAATGAAAGTAAGAGCTTCGGTTAAGCCGATATGCAGAAAATGCAAGGTTATCAGGCGGGGGGGTGTGGTTAGGGTTATTTGTGAGAATCCAAAGCATAAGCAGAGGCAGGGGTGATAAGCAGTGGCACGCATTGCTGGTATAGACCTTCCTAAAGATAAGCCAATTTGGGTAGCCTTGCAGAGTATTTATGGCATTGGTGCTTCATCAAGCCAGCGCGTTTTGGCTGCCACTGGTATCGATCCTGGCATTAGAGTTAAGGAACTTAGTGAGGAACAGGTTGGCCAGATTCGAGATGTTCTTGACAAACAATATAAACTAGAAGGCGATCTTAGGAGGGAGGTTCAATCTAATATAAAGCGGCTTATTGAAATTAGTTGTTATCGAGGCACAAGACACCGCATGAGGTTACCAGTCCATGGACAGAGAACGCGCACAAACGCCCGAACTAAAAGAGGGCCAAGGAAAACAGTGGCAGGTCGAGGGCAAAGACGTGGCGTAGGTAAGAAGTAAGGAGCTTGTTTTTAACAAATGCCAAAGAAAAAGAAAGGGGCCCGTAAAGTCCATAGAAAGGTTAGCGAAGGCAGGGTTTATATCCAATCCACTTTTAATAACACGACCATTACCATTACTGATATGCAAGGCAATGTTATTGCCTGGGGGAGTTCTGGTACTGCCGGATTCAAAGGTTCCAGGAAAGGTACCCCTTATGCTGCTCAGCTAGCTGCTAGAGACGCGGCACATCGAGCAATGGGTGATGGCTTGCGCCGGGTTGATGTGTATATTAAAGGCCCTGGCAGTGGACGTGAAGCAGCTATTCGTGCCTTACAGGCTTCTGGAATCATTGTCACAGCCATCAGAGACGTGACTCCTATCCCCCATAATGGCTGCCGTCCGCGAGGGAGGCGAAGGGTATAAAATGGCGCGCTACACAGGCCCGGTTTGTCGCCTATGTCGCCGCTTCGGAGACAAGCTGATGCTCAAAGGCGAGAGGTGCGCTACACCTAAATGTCCTTTAGAGAAAAGAAATACTTCTCCTGGCAGGCGTCCTCTGGCTCGAGGGCGCAGCAGGATTTCCGAGCGCGGAATTCAATTGCGCGAAAAGCAAAAGCTTCGTTTTAGCTACGGTGTCTTGGAGCGACAATTTCGCAGGTTTTTTGCCGAGGCGAAAAAAGGCCCTAGCACCACTGGAGAAAACCTTCTCGTATTGTTAGAAAGGAGACTGGATAATGTGATTTATCGCTTGGGCTTTGCTGATTCACGTGCCCAAGCCAGACAAATAGTTCAGCATGGCCATATAATTGTCAATGGTCACAAAACAGATATTCCTTCCCTTTTGGTGAAATCGGGGGACGTTGTTAAGTGGCGAGAGGCTAGTACAAAAACCGAATATTATAAAAGGGTAGCTGAGGAAATTGAGGAGAAATTTATCCCTAATTGGTTAAGCTTGGACAAAGAAAGCATGACAGGTAGAGTATTAAATTTGCCTGGCAAGGACGATATTGAAGCTGGATTTAATATGAAAGCTATTGTTGGATATTACTCGAGGTGAACTATGCCCGAATTGTCTATCCCTACTGTAACTTGTGTTGAAAGCATCGGTAATTATGGTCGTTTTCTTGCTGAACCTCTAGAGCCAGGTTTTGGTGTCACTTTAGGTAACACCTTGCGGCGTGTGCTTCTCAGCTCTTTGCTTGGTGCTGCGGTAACATGGGTCAAAATCGAAGGAATTCAGCATGAATTCTCTCCCATTCCTTATGTTAAAGAGGATGCTATGGAGTTCTTACTGAATATCAGGCAACTGAGACTCTGCCCTCTTTCCCATCAGCCCGGGCAGTTACTCTTGGAAGCAGAGGGGGAAGGCAAGGTCTGTGCAGGTGATATTAAACCCTCGGCTCACTTTCGCGTTGCCAATCCTGAACTTTATTTAGCTTCTTTAGACTCCTCTCAAGCCAAGCTTTACGTCGAACTTAACGTGGAGCTAGGGAAAGGTTATGTGCTGGCTAAATCGGCTGACGGTTTACCTGTGGGAGCACTGCCAGTAGATGCCATCTTCACCCCAGTGCGGAAGGTCAATTTCTCTATAGAATCTGTCAAGCCTGGCGAGGAGGGAAGTCCAGAAAAGCTCATCCTGGAGATTTGGACCGATGCTACCATTTTTCCCTGGGAGGCGCTTAGTCAAAGTGCTATCATCTTAATTAATCAGTTCTCTTCCTTCAGGGACCTTGAAGTTCCCATGGCTAGAGCTTTG
>JAUWYE010000027.1 GCA_030615965.1 Dehalococcoidia bacterium
GTTCCACCTTCCCCCACTGCCCACCCATCGGTGGATGACAGCATGTAAACCGAGATAAGAGTCCTGTCGGTAGGGCTCTCAGCGGTTGACCGCGAACCAGACGCAGCCACCGGCTGAATTCCAAAGGTTAAAATTAAAACCAACAGGATCAAACATGCAATCTTTTGCAGCATTGGTACAACTCCAGTAATAAACACTTTAAATAGCTGAAACAGCTTTGTCAACAAGCCCCAAGTTAATTGAACATTACGCCCAATTGTTACTCTAAATGAAACAGTTCAAGAAAATGTGACGTCATACGAACTGGACTATCGTTATGTGCATTGTAGGCGCACGGGCATATATTTTGCTACTGCGGCATTCAAGTTACTACGGCGTTTTACCTCGCTGGATTGCTTGAATTCCCTGGTGTATTGCTGGGGTTGGGATTGTTGGAGTCTATTGGGAGTGATGGTGGCTTATTCTCGATTGCTTTTTGGACAATGTTCGCTATGCTTGACTTGGAGCCCATCATAAGTGTTTACCTCCTCACGTTTTCTATTGACAATTAAATCAATCAGTTTTTTGTCGAGCTCGTAGCTGGTCCAGTCAATCGGCACATTGGCTTTTCTCACACATTCAAATTGGTTATGTATAGAGGAGTCCCAGAAGAAGCCGAATGGACTTCTTAAACATTGAACTGGCTTAAAATCATGTATGCTGCAACGATTGTCATCCAAGAGAAAAACACAACGACCGTTAATGTCTCTGACTACGTCAATTGGAAACCAGAGACCATTACCTATAGTGAGTTTATCTGAACGAACGTAGCGTTGCCTAAAGGATGCTTCGTCCATATTGAGGCGTGATGAAATGCGTACAATATCTTGGGGAAACAAGATAACTACATATTCATCTGAGAGATGCTTGCAGCATTCCCCGCACATAGTACACTCGAAACTTAGTGGGTTCTCATCCACCGTTCTTTTCTCTGAGAAGCCGGTATCCAAAATAGTACCGATGTTTGGCTATTAAATTAGCTAGTCTCCATGTGATGATAGTTTTGGTGAGGCTCAACACCGGTTTGTCGATACGCTCTACTTCCTGGACATTGGTGTTTCCATAAGTATCCATCACGTTCAGAGTGTCCAGGAGTTTGAATTTGTAGCCGTTCGGTGCCTTCAAATTCAGTGTGGCTTCTAATGCAGGCAATGCAGTTGGTATACCAGCATATCCTCCCTCAATAGTGAAGCTTTGCTTTTCTGTCTGGGGAGTATCGATTCTGATTTCAAAAGCCATTTCTTCATCTTTTCTAAGAGCCGGGGCTATCTTGTGAGACCACGACACAACGTAGGTCCTATCGTATCCAGGAATCGAGAGAACGTCGGGGTACAGATTCTTCTGATAGTCTACTATCTTGAACTTACCATCGGGAGGCACAACCGTGCAATTGAACTTGATAATCTCAGGGGAAGTCAGCCATCTGCCATCCTCTAGGGGGATGATGTCTATTGGCTGTTTTCCTGTGTTTCTCACCCGATATACACTGTGGCCCAAGAAATCACCGTTTTCACTGATTTGCCAGTCGTGTTCTATTTTCGAATACACTAATGGGAACCTAGGGGCTCTCTGAAATCTTCGTCGCCTCATGAAGCTCACACACTTGAGGATCAGATAAAGGAACAGCATGGAACCCGCAATAGCCAGCAGCCACAGCCTGACCATACCGGAAAGGAAGGCCCCTATAGCAAGCACCACAGCAAGCACTAAGCCCATGATTGGAGAAGTTATAATCTTATCAATAATCTTTGGCACTTGCCCTCGTCCTCGCAACTGAGAGGTCTGATCCTAGGATACCTCATACTCTAACTACTAATTATACAGAAAAATTTCTACATATTCCAGCTTCAGAGTTGCGATTACATTCCGCATCGGCATAAATCCCATTACTGCACTATTCAGCTACCATAGTATTCATCGACTGCACAGAACGCTAAATCGTGCAATGAGGTAAGGATTCAAGCTTTCGTGCAGTAAGTAACGCTCTTGGTAATTGTTGAGCCTGGATACGTGTGCCGTTTACTTTTAATCAGGGTGTCACAGGTTCGAGACCTGTACGGCCTACCAAAGCTGGCAAGCCGACCCTTTGGGGGATTTTTGGATGAATCAGGGTGTCAAGACACTAGGTCAACCGACACCCTGATTTTATTACTTTTACTGTTAAATATCAAATACCTATTTTTTACGCCACAGGGCTTTGATGGATGCAATGGCTAATACCACTGTCATTATGACGATAGCAAAAAGCATGACCACCCAAGTGGCGATTTGCCAATTCGAAGGATTTTCCCAACTTAGGTCAGTGAACTTGGAAACTCCCACAAAGGCGAGAGCGGCTACAATTATACCTAGAACAGTGAACGTGATTGCTTGGAAGCTATCGATTCTTGATTGAAATTGTTCAACTCTATTAACACCTTCATCTATCACTTTCTCCATTTCTTTAAACTCTGCCGCTGGCGCACTCGTTAGTCGTTGATAATCTAATTCTTCAACACTGTCAACCGGTCGAGCTGGACTTGGTAACCACAACCTGGAGCCCTTGCTTTCATCGAAACGTGTTGTTTTAACAAAATCTATTGTAAATAAAGGCTCTTCATATACTAGCTCCTGCCCTTTACTGGATAGATTGTATAGAGGACAAAACAGATATCCCTGATAACCAGGATCCACTTGAAGGCTACCAACCCAGACTAGGCCTTTATATACCATTTTTACCTTCAGATTCCATCGTGCCACCAAGAAACCAGGCATATTTAACCATTCAAGAGTTCTGACAAGTGCAATGCTATGCCTCGGTATTTTTAAAACTCTATTATTTTCGGATAATTCGTAATCTATACCATCGACTCTGCACATACTGCCTAGTCGAAGATGATATGAAGCTGGTTTTAAATACTTCCGGTCAAATGGGATAATCAGTTTAATCGGGTCTTGGCAATACCTTTCGATTTCGTCACTCAGTAGGACTGACCCTTGCCATGCCTGCCATACTTCAGGATCTGGATCGCTTTTCAAGTTCTCCGGATCAGCTCTTCTATGCTTGAACTGTTCAGATGACTCATTAACAACTTCCATTACACACCTCCTCCGAATAATATCTACTTTCTCTTAGTAGGAAATGCCTATCTCAGTGGAAGTTCACGATAACTAATAATCTTTCCCCAGACATTTAAAATGTTCTCGTTGCTCTCGACAAACAGATTTTCATGCATTGGCTGAGCTAAGAGGAAAAAAACAACATGACGTGTCTTATAATAAAAGAGTGTCTTATAATAAAAGATATGCTTGGCTTCGGTAATTGCTTTAAATTGTTGCACCAAATTATTAATGTATGCCTCGCGTTGCATTCGAGGAAAGTGTTGATATATTAGTATTGAGTGACCTGCTTGATATGCAGCTTTAACCTCAGTCCAATACAGGTATTTAGAAGAGTTTTTCTTACCAAAGGAGATGGACTTCACCTCTAGTCCATTGTCAGGATCAAAAAATACTAAATCGGCACCTTTGGCAAACTCAAGGAATCTATTGAAATATTCTTCTCGTAATTTGATATCATCATCAACAATCTCTGAATAGAAACGGCAATTAGTAAGTATATCGGAGTTTTCAAGTATCTTTACGTCTCGAATTCCGCGTCGCAATACGTTTTCCTTAAGATATTCATAAAGAATTGGATCATAGTCTCGCCATTTATCAGGTTGCTGTAAGTATTTGACGCGATTACCGTCATTTCCATCATCATCACGGGTTAAAACCCAACAAACTGCAGTTTTAATCTGCCCCCAGCCACTAAGAAGTCTAAGTAGACTGTACTTTTTATAGTCATTAATATCGCCAAAGTACTGATTCTTCATTAAGCTCCCTTACGGTCACTAAATTACTTGAAGACTATGCTACCCAGATATCCTCCAATTTTTCACAATTTGGTTCTTCATAACCTTTCTTATGTACTATCCATCTAGCTACACAGATGGTAATATCAGCTATATCAGGAACACCACCTTCAACTACCAATTCGACAATACTATCTACTGCGTAGTAAGGGTATTCTTCTATGGTTTTAAATGTCTGTTTACCTCGCAGCCTAGGCCTATCAAAGCGCTCTTTGTCATAGATAGTGCTTCCAGTATTCATATTGGTCAATGTTACGAGTTTGGCATAACGCTCGAGTAGGCCCCGAGTGTCTACAGTGATAACCAAATGTGGTTCATTCCGATATTCGCGTGCCCCTAAAAACCATTCCAATCGCTCCCATTTGACCCAGAAGAAAATTCTCTTATTGATGTATTCGTACCACTCTTGTGGTGTCATTCCTCCGAGCAGGCATTTCCCAAGATCCTTGGGAGGCATAACTTTCTGGTCACGTATGACAACATCTTCATACCCATTGCATGAAATAGTTTCCTTTTTGAGTCGACACTCAGATTCTATTGCTCCCCGCTTGCTACCTTTATAACCATACATCGTTAACAGAGCAGACGTACTAAGTAGACCATGCTTATTAATGTTAGGCCAACTTGCATCTTCTGCCATATGATATAATTTCGAATACCTAGCAACTAATTCACTAACCAACATACAAAAACCTACCAAGAACGCCGGTCAATGATACTACGGTTATTAAATCCTGTGGAGATTAACGAGACAGGAGCTCCGGTTACTCGTTCAACTTCTTGGATAAAGTTTATAGTTTCCGGTGTAAGCTGTTCAAATCGCTTAGCTTTCACGTTTTCCTTCGATATATAATCAGTAAAAGTTAATGCAATATCAGTGGCACCATTAAGAAATGCAGCACGATGAAGAAGCGCCCAATCAAATTCACCTATACGTCTAGGTCGATTAGTCGTTGTGGTTCTTTCAGCTCGCCGTAATCTGTTAGCGTTATACCCAGATCGTCTTGCTATCTCTTCCCAGCTTATGTCATGTAGAGGACCTGAGGTATCCCCTTTTGGATTTCCTACTCTGATTGGGTATGTTCGACATACCATAACAACTTTACGAACTCGGTTTGGCGGAATACCAGTTTCGGCTAAGCATCCCAGAGCAGTGGTATCCCTAGAAGTAACATGTGGGTAGGAACCATGGTAGAGACTTAATCCTGTCCCTTGCGTACCTTCGAGTAGAACCCTCCAGTTTTGCGAAAAGGCATCTTCTAGTATTTCCAGCGCACTTCCTAAAAATGGCCGAAGTTCAGGAATATGTTGTGCTAATAAAGTAGATCTGTGCCTCTTTAAAATACGTCTCGCGGTTGCCGCTCCAACACCTTGTCCTGTTGAGCCAATATTTTTAACTAGGTCGGCCTCACCTGTAATATCCTCAGCAGTGATAATCATTGCATTTCTATCAATACATAGTCGCTCTTTATCAACTTTACAATCAGCAATCTCCTTTAAAAGGCTCTTTGGGTTTAGTACAGCACCTGGCCCAATAAGAAGCTTAGCATCGGACTTTCTGGTACCAGATGGAAGTTGATGATGAGCATAGGGCTCAGGCTCCTCAAAAACTTTATGGCCAGCATTCGGCCCTCCGACCCTTACCAGGAGATCGTATTCTCTCGATAAATATGCTACTATCTGCCCTTTGCCCTCGCTACCATATTGGCCTCCAATGACAACATCAACAAATCCAGTACCTCTTCCAGTGCGAACTCTAAGGTGACTCACAGTCCTAATCAAAACATCTTGTTCAGTGCATCTCTTAGTATCCACTACGATGTCTGCTATTTTCGCTAAATTTTCTACTTGTTGTTCTGTCCGATTTTCTTTAACATCGGAATATTTAAAGTCTTTTTCTTTACCTAGTACACGGCGTTTATAATATCTTTGCTCAAGCTCATTCATCGGGGCTGTTAAGTGGACGTGAATAACAATTGGGCCAAATGCTTCCCGTATCGCTGAGACCTGTTCTTCTATCCTGAGAGACTCGATTACTATTTCAGTAATTGAAGGGTTTTGACTAATCAATTTGGTCAATTCGTCTAATACCCATCTACCTCGGGTTTTTTTATCTAGACGCTCCCCCGCAGCTTGTAACACTTTCCGGTCTCCAGCCAATTCGTTTCTGACTCGCCCTTGAAGTACCTTACTGGTTTTAAGTATGGTCATATCGAATCTGTTCGCAAGTCCTTCAGCCAAAGTAGACTTACCGGAAGATATCGGTCCTGATAGTATGATAATCCTATTAATCATTCTTTACCTATACAGCTATGACTGGACTCCTGTGCGTAAATTTAACCTACCTTGTGCGTCTACAGGCTCATAATCAGGAAGTGTGTAAATTGTGACATCAACATTATTTCTCACGAGTATTTCATCTATCAATTCAAGAATGTAATTCCAATTACCACCTGCATATCCTGTACCAATACGAGGCATATGCACGCTAGCCCCTCGGCTTAAAGCGATATCCTTTAACTTCTCAAGGCAATCCTTAAGTGAGGTATATCGAATTCGTGGTTTTGCGGACTCCCCATATCCACGTTGGGCAATCATATGCACGACACTTAATTCATCTGATATTGTAGACGTGTGAACGTTTCCGAGGGAAAAATCATCGGTATTGCATGTTACCCACTCAGAAAAATCTTTCTGTACCGAGGGATACTCCTTTTTTACAGCTCGTGCAAAGCCTGCACCCCAATTGGGAGTTTTATCATTTACTATATGAGCAATAATCCCTTCCCCTGTTCTTCTCGGCTCTAGAGCGTCTCCTCGTAAGAAAGTGAGATTTGATACTTTTACTTCTGCATAAGTTGTTGGGCGAGCAATTCCGATCACGCGAGGATAATATCTACCGGGGTAAGGCGGAATACCAACACATTCTAAATATAGTTCCGGAAGGTTGCTAAAACCCCGTTCCTTGCCTTTTGCTGTATAGCCAACCGCCGTACATTGCGATAATACAGTATTTTGAAACTCTAGCCCTCTCGCTAGCTCTAATTTGCTAGCACGAGAACGAATACTATAATCTGTACGGTATGAGGTAGCACTTTCTTCATCCAAAATACGTGCCGCTGCAAAAACTGTACATGGCTCATTTGTTATCTTAGCAAGCCTTATCGAAACAGCCTCTGTAGATACATCAAATTCCTTCTGAAGTCGAAGTATATTGTCAATCGTAATAGGAGTTCGTGAATCTATTTCGTTTCCAACGGGCATAAGGAACTCTGCGGCTGCGATGTTGCAGAGGAGTTCTAATTGCCAGTCATCTTCACTGATTCTAGTATGTAATTCTCTATTTCTTATACTTTCAAAGCAGTCTGAAAAAAGGGTATGGGCTATTTCATGAGCAACAGAAAAACGCAGTCTCCCACGTGATCTGTTAGGATTGAATTCTATTTGTAATCTACGCGATCCAGCAGGTACGATTCTTGCGTCAAACACATCCTCCCGAGGTATGGCGCGTATTCCAAAGTGCTCCGCTAATTTAAAAGGATCAAAGGGAGGTCCTTGCCAACCAGCTTGTATAGCACGAAGTACTTCGTCTCTAGCCTTTTTGGTTATTAATTCAATAGGATCAGATTCACCCGAAAATTTTAACACGCTAGGGTTGGTCCAAAATATGTCTCGGTTGGTCATGGAATTAACCTTTCAGAGCTAAAACAATAAAATATTTACATATATATTATAGCATCTTTCTATATTCAACAACGATTAGTCTGGCAATTTACTAATGTCAAGGAAAATATATAAATCGTATATATTAGTGATTATTTACATAGTAATTAATTATTTAACACCCTGACTTAGGTTCAGGGTCTCACCAAAGTCAACAAGCCAAACTGGCTTAAGCTCCTTTCGGATACGCAGTCAAGAACATAATTCGCTGGTCGTGGGCTGCTAGTGTTACCTACCTGAGAGTTGAGGAGCCTTGGCTTAACAAAATGAGTTTCTGTGCAACAAACTGGATTACTATTGGATCAAGGTTCACCGTAGGTGTTATTCATCGGAAGGCAGCACAGAGTGAGGAGGTCGGTAGCTGGGGAAGCCAACACGCCTCACTCAAATCGGGGTCCTGATGCTAAGCTTCGTAAGAGACATCGCCGCTTGCCGAAGAGTCTCAGCATGCTCATTGGTTAAGGCCTCTGCATATCCAAGGTCTTTGACGGCCTTGTCCAGTCGATATGCCGAATCCGCAATCTGGCTACCGAAATACCACATACCATCGTTGGCCGCTTCGGCATCAATATTCATGGCTTGGCATTCCTGCACAATCCAATGCGCTATTTCGACATCGCTCGCTTTTCGACCCATTAGCACCGTTGAGATTCGCCTAACCCACACATCTACAGGTTGTAAGCGGTACCGATCACGTTTCGGGATGAAGCCGTAGAATATCGCTATATCTCGCAGGAACAACGACGCTATCTTGGGGCCGATGCCATTTATGCCACCTGGCCCACAGAGTAACGTGAAGCCTTCATTCACTTGTTCACTCTCTAGCTTCCTTTTCATGAAAAGGACTATGTTGTGAATCGCCCCGCTCTGAGCGAGACTGGACAACCACTCTATCGCCGAAGGCTTGCCTGTCTGGTATTGTCCTCGCTTTGTCAAGTATGAAGTCCCCTTGGGACAGAGAGGATTGCGGCCTTCGTTCAGATTTCTGCTACCAAGAAGCCGTTTAAACTCAGTCCACACATACTGACCTATATGGGGGTCTGTTAGTGAATGATCAGCCTGTTTGCATTCCATCACCGCATCACGTGCGGCATGCTTATAATCGGGGCGTGCGCCTTGCCTTTCAAATCCATAGTGCTCCAAGAACATCGCCAATGCATTCCAAATATTCTTTTCAGGAGCACATTTCTGCCAAGTTGGCAAAAGAAATCGTGCCTTATAAGAATTACCAAGGCGAGCGAACAGTTGAAAATGGTCGTTCATCTTGGCAACCCTTCGGTAGCCAAAACCCAGTTCTGCCTTGTTTATCATCCCCTCGAGGTCTCCTAATGCATTATATCTCGGCCATTCATCCTGAGCAACAACGGGACAACTAACAAATGTCAGAAATGTGCAATCGCATTCCAGCACATGGCCCGGAGCACCAGTTTGTTCAGTGAGCCATGCTAGGATTAAGATTGTAGCAATACTTGAGGAAGGGATTTGGCTTCAGGGATAATGGGATCTCTAAAATCTGGTCAGAAACTCCTTTATCACCCGCCTATGCTGGCGACTAAGACCATATAACTTGGCCACCATCATGTCGATTTCCTTTTCTCCATCTTTCAGGTAGGTACCGAGGCGGCCTATCTCGGCCTCAGTCCGACCCAATGCATCCAAAACGAGATGACAACTCGCTTCAGATGTAGGCAGCCTAAGCTCCATCAGAGCAGACGAAGATACTTTGCTTTGGCTTTGTAGGTGTAGCCATGCTTCGACTAGGCGCAGGTGGGCCTCGCTGGGGAAGCTGAGGTTTACTCTGCCCAACCTGAGGCCCCACCGACCATCCAGCATCTGCGAAACTGTGTAATCTTTCGGGTCCACGGTCTGGCTGCGGGGTTCCCCACTGACCAGATGTCGCAGAGGGTAAAGTTCCACTGCTGAGCCGAGGGTAACACCCTGGGGACTAGGGTAGGCTTTACGCTGGCTTTCCAATCGCCTTAGGTTCCCCTTTGTCTCGGTAAGCTTCTTAGCCAGGCCAGAAAGCCGGCGGGCAATCTCTTTTTCCCGCCTTGTTTGAGGAAGCCTGATAGGCAGTTGCTTGATGAATTGGTCTCCGTAAGAGTACGCGTGTCCCTCATACACCGTGCTGACATGCTTTAAGTAGAAGTCCAGAGGTGTTGAGTTCAGCAGCGCGAGTGCAAACCAAGAGTCAAGGTCTTCTGGGTTTGGGATAATACCATACACTCCCGATGTTCCCCCTGCAGTGAAAACAAAGCTGCCTTCGTCGTCAACGGCCAAATCAGAACAGGTTGAAGACACCTGAACAAGAATCTTCGAAAGGTGATATAGGTCAAGATTCTGCGGCCGCGCTACTCCGTACCATTGGCGCTCTTCACGTCTGCCCCTGAGGAACCTGCCACCTTCTCGCTGTCTCAGTGCGTCTTCGTGACTCTTAAAATACTGCCAAGCTCCAGTGGAGTCCTCAAGGAAAGGAACCTGCCCGGAATAGGTGAACTGGCCCCCGTATTCTCGGCTGGGGATAAGCTGGTATCTACCCTCTATTTCGACATATGGGAAAAGGACATACCAGCCCGCCCAGTCTACATACCAGCGTTCCACATCTTTGCCGAAGAGCCAGGGACGAAGCAAAGCTCTCTCGATTTCAACCGGTTCTCCGCCTCCGTGCGGGATCAGCCGAAGCACTTCACCTGACTCGTTCTCAGCTCGAAGAACAAACACGTCATCCAAGCCGGTAGCGTAGCCTTGGAACCCGCCGCTACGGGTGAGCGTAAGCTCTTCCAGCGGGCGGCTACCAGCACCTGCAAGGATATCAAACACCTCCCCTTCCGAGATTGGCATCAGGAGCCAAGCCCTTTCCTCAAGGTATCGGCTGCTCACGGTAAAGGCGTCAACGCACGTGCCTACCTCGTGTGAACTCGTGGTCCCAGCTTTATTCAAGAGACTCCTAGCTTCCTGCAGCAGGGCTCCGGTGTTCCCATTCGACGGCTCGGCAAACGCGCGGCTTACCGGGAAGTGGTAGGTCTCCTGGGGAGCGCCCTTCTCTACGACGCAGATGGCAGGGTAGTTAAGGGCCTTCTCGAAGACTTTAGTGTCTCGGAGATCCAGAATCGTCTTAACTTGTGCCTGAGCAGGGAGGAGTCGGCGCAGGGGAGAGGCATAGTTGGCTAGTAAGAAGCGGTTGGAGCAGATGAAACCCAGCTTTCCTCTATCGTTTAGCCATCCTTCCACCGACCGCTGGATAAACGGGACGAAGATATCAAAATTACCTTGTGCCCATTGATACATGCCTTGCCACAGGCGGCGGAACAACTCTGGGATACGTTGTATGCGGACATAAGGGGGGTTCATCACAACGAAGTCATAGCGAAGTTCATTCTTCAGCACCATAGCCAGAGCGGTGTCCTCTAGGGTCTTGAGGAACCGACCGTCTCCATACTCACGGCGCAGGTTATTCATAGTCTCGACATTGGTCTGAGCGGCCTCCGCTATGAAAGTAGCTAACCCTCTAGCTCTGTCTGGCATGATAGGGTGTAGCTGCCTTTCCATCTCCTGTGGGGAAGAGTGCCCCTCTTTTATAGCCGAAAACATTTGTCGGAGAACAGCAAAGTATTCTTCCACATTGGAAACTAGCCCCTGCTCCCTGGCTCGGTCAAACCGAGGCACTGCTATGAGTACTTCTTTTGGTTCTTGTCCTTCTTTCAGCACGGGAAGCGTTGTCCTGATGTTTGCCAGGTCTCCGACAACCTCCATGCGAAAACCAAGCTGAGGCTGCTGTGTCTCCGGTAGCTGTTCCTCTCCCTCCCTCGCCTCCTGTCTCAGGGAATCGGTACGCAGCACAGGTATACCAGGTATGAAGAAGTGGGAGTCTTGCTGGAGCGCCTGGCTGAATAGAGGCAGGATTTGAGCAGCATAGTTTACTTGAGCCATCAGGCAGGCGAATGGGTTGATGTCAAAGCCCACGACCCGGAGACCACCAACCAGGCCTTTGAGGATAGTAGCAGGCTCCTGCCCTTGGCTGGCATCAAGATACCTTGCTAGGGCATGCACGAGAAAGGTGCCAGAGCCACAGGCGGGGTCGAGGAGACGAGAGACGATGACATGAGGCCCGGCATACCCCACAGCATCAAGAATAAAGTCAACTACCTCTGGAGGGGTATAGAATTCCCCCAGAGCCAAGCGGGTTTCCGGGTCAAAGTAAGATTGGTACAGGTTGCCCAGGATGTCCCCCCGAAGTGGGGAGAAATCGAACCCGAAGACAGCAAGCGCGGCTTCTGCTAAAGCATAGCCGAGGCCCGCATCCTCGGAGATGCTTTCATCATCTTGCCACCAATCGAAGATGTCGCTGGCAAACAGGGGTGTAAAAGCCTGTCTTCCAGCCTCCCGGAACACAGAAGCTATAGCATCGACGTGTGCCGACGACTGGAGCGTCCCCCTCTCATGCTGTGCCTCGAGGGCTCCAGCGAAAGACCGAAGAATGTCGATGTACGGGAAGCGGTTATCTTGCATTGCCTTCGCCAATATCACTCTGGATAGGATTGCGTAGGCGGTTTCAAGGGAAAACATGAACTGGTATAAGGCCTCTCGCCCAGCCCCTGGAACGAAGGGCCGCCAGGAGGAAGGGGTTTCTTCAAAATCTAGCTGTCTGGAATAAATGCGCCTCCAGAATTCGTAGGCACCCCTGGTGAAGTCGGAGTGTTGGTGGAAACCGGGTAGAGCCTCTGACAGTTTTAACACGAGATGACCGAAGGGCGTGGTTGGCGTCAGGGCGAATCGAGTTAGGAACTGGCGGCCGCCCGCCTCTTCAGGGCTACTAACAGGCAAAGGGTTGCTTCCTAGTTCATCTAGACACTGATTCACAGCATCTAGACGGCGAAGGTCAACATGCCGGAGTCGAAGACGGTCGTAGAGTCCTCTCGCCTGCGAAGTACTGAGGTCTGCTAGGGTCATTTGCTCAATAGCAGGTTGCAGCAATAGCCCATTCTGGCAGCGGAATAGCCAAAGGTCAGTGCCGTTAGTCAGAATCCCTACTTCAGGGAAGACCTCAGCAGTATAGCTGGAGAGCTGCTCTATAAAGCCTGCTAAGGGTATACCAGGGGCTTTGAACTCTAGGACAGCCACGGGGCGTGCGGCAAAAGCCCGTAGAGTGACATCCACTCGCCCTCTCAGAGTACGTTGCTCGAGCCTAATGTCCTCTCCCACCCGGCCATAGCCTAGGACTGAGAAGAACCCTTCTTGGAAGAAGAGCGTCACCAGTTCCCGTTCGTCAAGGCCACCAGCAGAAGCGGCCTCGGACAAGGAATGGGCTATACGTTTTAGTTCATCAACTTCGCTCATAACTCATTACTATCGTGCACAATGGAGAGAACTTGCGTTTCGCACGCACTCTCCAAATCTGCTTTGGCTGGGTATACGTTGCTAACACCATCTCTTAGGCGTTATTATAGCACGATAACATAGAGGAAAGTTAACCATAGTGGTAACAAGCCGTCATTTTGTGCAATGAGGTAACAAAAAGCAATTGTTACTTAAATGTACATTGTGGACTTTTGTTTAGGAAAAGCCCAAGTTCGGGAGCCGTAACGTACACGCATTTCGAGATGGCTCCTACAGCATCCTCCTGGCTTAACGAGCGTTCAACAGATGGGCGTAAACAGCTTCAGTGGCGAACAGGTATTCTTGGTAACTAACTAGTTGGCAGGGAAGCTGTCCGGTATCATGCGCTCGTTCTTGAACCCATTGTGTAATGATTTCCGCGGCTGAAGCAGACTCAGATGGGGAAACCACAAGGACTTGGTTCTGACTTACAGTCACGAGATCCTGATATCTTTCGGCAAAATCAGTCCGATCAGTTATGATACCTACCCCTGAGCATATGGCTTCCAATGCCAAATTGGATACAACCGGGTGCGGCAACCCTGATTCAAAGATAAAGATGCCGTCCAACTGATTGAGCAAGTGTGGCATCTCCCAAGGGGGTACAAATGGACACCACCTGAGACTAGAAACAATCTCAGAGCCAAGGCTATGTCGGAAGTCTGCCACACCTTTTCCCTGGCCGACGATCCAACACTCGAATTGCCGCGTGAGCTGCCGCATGATGTCAACAACGAAGTGCAAGCCTTTGTGCTGCCAATGGTAATTAATCTTTCCTATCGCAGCGAGCCGCCACCGAGGTCGTGGAGCATCGCTTGGGGTAAATGCTGCTCCATCGGGAACGTACACTGGTTGACAAACCAGATGAGGGGTCATTGGCCCCAGCAAGTCCTGATAGCGCTTCTCTGTAATCACCATATCGGCACGGGCTATCGCTTCGTTAAGCACGGTTCCTAGGATTTTCCGTTTGAGAAACTTCTCCAAATCAGATCCTCCGTGCCGAAGCACGTGATATACGCCGGTCGAGTCTTTGGCCAAGTGACCTATGATGCCATAGGGGACAAGGTAGCCTGTGTCTAGGATCTGCACTCCGTACTCCTGGATCACCCTTATGGTGAGATCCAGTAATGCAAGCGCGTGTTCGTCGTCCTCCGGTATGTGCCAGGGCATTTCCTCGGGAGGTCGGTGAACCCACAGGTTCGGTACTGAGGCAAGTTGGCTCTCGTCGCCCTGAATTCGGTATTCTCGTCCAGCAGAGATCCCATGTGTGACGACATGAACCATATGGCCTTGCGCTGCTAAACCGCGAGCTAGCCAATAGGTCTTCGCAGCGATGCCTCCTTCCAGAGGAGGATACTTACTGAGAATTGCAATCGTGTATGCCATAGCCTCCCATGGGCAGAAATGTTTCAGCAAACAAGTCAAAGAAATACATATCTGTTTTGGTGCTGAAGTAAGGCCTCAGGGGGTGTCTTGAGAAAGCCGAATCGTCTATTCTGGCTTCCATCCTCTCGCTGATGAGCGGGGCAAGGTTGGAAAGGGCTGCGGGCATACCTTCCTTCAAGCGCGTGATGACCCACTCCAAACCCAAATGCTTCAATTCTGGCTCGAATGCTTCCCTGAGAATCCGTTTTGTGGTTCGCTTGTCGGGAACTTTATATTCGATGGGCAAACTCAAAGCAAAATCTGCCAAGTCGCCAAAAAGGTAAGCAGGGCGAACTTCGAAGCCAAAAGCACCAGCAGACCTGTCCACGCTTTGTAAGTGATAATTGGCAAGTCCTCCCCCCATCAGAACATCAAAGAGATTGCGTCGGTAGACTTGCTCATCTTCAGGGAATGGGAAAATGTCATTCACAAACTTGCGTACTTCATGTCCATTCGGGTATGACTGCAGCCTATCTCTAATACGGTCTGCAAACCCCAACGGGTGTGTGTAAACCCAGTAATAACCTCCAAATAATTCGTCGGCACCTTCTCCTGAAAAGGCAACCTTAACGTGTTCTGACACTATCTCAGATAGTAGGTGAAACGCTATACCACCGTGGATATCAAAAACCCCTCCAGCTACGAGTGACTCATAATGCTGTACAAAGTGCTTTAGCCTACTGAAGTAATTGTCAAGTGTTACGCGCCGCTCGATATGGCTAGTGCCTAACTTCTTGGCCACTTCCCTTGCCGAGAGAAGATCTATGCTTTCAGGGCTGTCTGCTATTGTAAACGTAGTAACGGGATAGCCCAGTATGTTCCGAGCAACTAGAGCGAGAATGGTTGAATCTAATCCTCCTGAAAGATAAATCCCCACCGGGTAGTTGCCGTGCGAGAGAAGCAAGTCCATGGTTTCTATGATTAATTTCCTCAGTTGAATCACCGCAGTCGAGTAATCTAAATGACGTTCTTGGTCAAAGTAGCTTGCCTCAGGTGCTTGCCAAAACTTCGTCACCAATCGTCCGTCTTCTGAGAAGACAACTACCGTACTTGGTTCGACTTGAATAATCCCTTCAAACAGGGTCTTGTCAGGAGAGAAAACGTATCCAAAGACAGTAATTTCCTCAAGCGTTGGGATATGTAGCTGCGCCGTGACTTCTGGATGTACCAGGATAGACTTGATTTCGGATCCAAATACCACCTTCCGTCCCACACTTGTATAATAGAGAGGTTTGATTCCAAATCGGTCACGGGTCAACACCAATCGGTTACCATCTAGGATGGCTATCGCGAACATACCCTTAAGGCGCTTGGCAAAATTTAGTCCCTGAAGGACATATAGCTTCGCTACAACCTCAGATTCCAAGTTTGTGTGGAATACATAGCCAGCTGCTGTCAGCTCTGCGCGTAGCTCTTTGACGTTGTAGATCTCGCCATCTAGCAGAACCGCAATGTTG
>JAUWYE010000154.1 GCA_030615965.1 Dehalococcoidia bacterium
TCAAGCCATTGGCGAACCTCTCGTCTAAATACTTCCTCGTCTTCGGTAAACTTGAAGTCCATATTGCTTAGCCTCTAGTCTGCAAATTGCGATGGCCATTACTCAATAATGGCAATAACGTCATCTTCGAGGATAGAGTCACCTTCCTTTACCCGGATTTCAACCACCCTCCCATTATGTGGAGACTTCACCCGAATCTCCATTTTCATGGACTCGAGGATTACGATGGTTTCGCCTTCACCAATTGATGCCCCAGCTTCTGCCAAAATCTTCCAGACACTGCCTGTAATAGGTGATG
Organism: Dehalococcoidia bacterium; assembly: GCA_030615965.1. GTDB lineage: Bacteria > Chloroflexota > Dehalococcoidia > GIF9 > AB-539-J10 > RBG-13-51-36. Next base: position 299 of record JAUWYE010000154.1, read on the forward strand.
GCACTTCTGTCATATCTGGCTTACTTTGCCTCTTTAGTCCGCTCCTCCGGTTGGTACAACTTTAGGATAGCTCTAGCTTCTTCCACCGTTGCTGGTTCCCTGCCGATATCCCTTGCCATCCCTGCCGCCTTTTCCACTAATGGTCCATTTCCTTCGGCCATTTCCCCAGGTGACAAATAGAAGTTATCCTCAAGGCCAACTCTAATATTTCCGCCCAGTGCTAAAGCGGTGCTTATCAAGAGCCATTGCTCTTGACTGATACCTATGACCTGCCAGGCTACTCCAGGAGGAACTACACTAGACACGTGTGCCAGATTCCTAGCTGTGGCTCCCATGCCTCCAACCACCCCCATTATGAGGCTGACTTGAAAATTCTTAAGCAGTCCCATATCCATTAAAGGTAAAATGCTCTCCACATGCCCCAGGTCAAAACATTCACATTCTGGCTTCACGCTATTCTGGTTCATGGTATCCAAAAAGAACATTATATCATCAAAGGGATTTTGAAAGACCACGGAGAAGACAAAATTCCTCCGCTTCGGGCTATATTTGGCATAGTTCATTGTTCCCATGTTCAATGCTGCAATTTCCGGTCTCAGCTCTCGAATATGGCCTATTCTGGTATCCCTGTCCACGCCAACAGCCCCTGTGGAGAAATTTATTATAATGGGGCACCTTTTCCTGACTTCTTGCATTATTTCGCGAAATATCTCTACTCTCCAGGATGGGGCGCCATCATATTCCCTGCCATGAATATGTACTATTGCAGCTCCTGCATTGTAGGTTTTTAGTGCCTCTTCGGCAATCTCCTCGGGAGTATAGGGAATCCATTTGCATTGCTCTCTGTTAGCGGCTACGCCGGTCAGAGCAGCACTTATTACTACTTTATCTGCTAATCCCATGATGGTGCCTCTCCTTTATTTATTTTCCTTTCCACTGTGGTTCACGCTTTTCCAGAAAAGCGGTAATGCCCTCGGCCACATCCTCAGCCATCGTATTAATTGCCAGCACTGATGCCAGATACTCCAATGCCTTCTCATATTCCATGTCACGCATTGTGTAAAAGGCTCTCCTGCCCAGTCTTAAAATAGCCGGGCTTTTGCTGGTTATTTTCTTGGTGATTTCATCCACCTTTGCATCCAGTTGCTCTCTCGGCACAACATGATTTACCAGGCCAAGTTGTTGTGCCTCTCTGGCATCAAGTCGTTCGCCGGTCAGCATCAATTCTAGAAGCCGTTTTGGAGCTGAAATAGATCGAAGCAAGGTTGCCATAATCACATAGGGAAACAGCCCAACGTTTATTTCCGGCGTGCCAAAACGGCAATCTTCAGCAGCGATCACTATATCACAGGCACAAGCTAATCCAAGACCGCCTCCCAAAGCATGCCCGTTAATCCGTCCTAGCAACGGCTTGTGTAAGCCCTTGATCACCTTGAAAAGTTCAGCAAATCTCCTTTGTTCTTCGTGGCGGTCGAGTAAACTTGCTGTGGCGCTCACGGCTTCACCAAAGTCAGCTCCAGCACAAAATACTTTGCTACCAGCCCCAGTCAACACGATGGCAAGAATGTTCGTGTCATCGTCATATTTTTTTAGGGCATCAAAAAGTTCGATTATCATAGTTGGTGATATAGCATTCCTTCGCTCTTCGCGAGACAAAGTAATTATGCCTGCTTTGTCTTTTGTTTTAGTTACTATTGTCTGGTACATTAGCTTTCTCCTTATACAGGATAGACCCCGTGCTTCCGGGGATGCCTGAATATCTTTTTGTCCTTGGTAAACTCAAGAGCCCGGAATAATACTCTCTTCGTTTCCCTGGGATCAATTACATCATCTATAACGCCGGACTTGGCTGTTTTAAATATGTTAATCTGTGGTCTTATCTCCTCGGCAAGTCGCGCTAACATCTCTTGCGGGTTTTCAGCCTCAGCAAGTTGCTTTCTGGCAAAAATGGATACCATACCCTCTGGTCCCATAACCGATATCTCAGCTCCGGGATAAGCAATTAGCAAGTCAGGGTCGAAGGCCTTGCCACACATCGCATAATACCCGGCACCATAGGATTTTCTGACGATCAGGGTAAATTTTGGCACAGTCGCTTCAGCAACTGCATGAATCATCTTGGCTCCGTGCCTTATTATGCCCGATTTTTCTGCCTTGGAACCGACCATGAAGCCGGGGACATCGGAAAGGAAAAGGAGCGAGATATTAAAAGCATCGCAAAGCCATATAAAGCGGGCGGCTTTATCAGCGGCATCAATATCAATCACGCCTCCATAAAACATTGGGTTGTTTGCTATAATTCCAATCGAATAACCGTCTACACGCCCAAAGCCGGTAATAATGTTTCTCCCCCACTTCGGCTTCATTTCAAAGAAGTAGCCATCGTCCACGATATATCTTATTAAATCGTGCATGTCGTAGGCTTCCCGTGGGTTGTCTGGGATAACATTCAGTATGCTATCATCAAGCAAGGCCATGGGGTCTCCTGACCACTCCTTTCGCTGCGGCTTCTCTTCGCAGTGCTGAGGAAAGAAAGAAATGTATTCTTTTATAGCTTTAATACATTCCTCATCTGAATTCACCTCCAGGTCTCCACAGCCACTAATCTCACAGTGGATTTTGGAACCGCCAAGCTCGTCTTCAGTGAGTTTCTCCCCAATCACCGATTTGACAAGAGCTGGTCCACCTAAACCCATGAAACTCGTTCCTTTAACCATGGGCACGAAATCGGAAAGGCCGGGTATATAAGCAGTACCTGCATATCCTGGCCCCATCATAGCTGCGATTTGTGGGATTATGCCTGACATCAGAGATTCTTCCTTAAAGAGATAGCCTGTATTGGCAAATAGTGCCACTCTTTCGCCGCTAAAGCCGCCGCCACTTACCCGGGCACCCCCAGAATCACTCAGCCATATCATAGGTATTCTTTCTTTGAGAGCAATCTCTCTTATCCTGGTCACTTTGGTTTCGTTGACAATTCCCATAGAGCCGCCTCTCACTGTGAAATCGTAAGCTGCCAC